>JAJDDR010000211.1 GCA_029260255.1 Phycisphaerae bacterium | reverse complement strand
TGTTCTTTGGGGCGCAGTCCATTGTGGGTGGAATGCCCACGCTTGCGTGGTCTTGAGGCGTCAGCTTCCAAGCCCATGGCCACGCAATGGTGGGCATGCCACCCGGAATGGGATGCACTCGCTCCCACCAAGAAGTGGTTTGTTCCGAAACCGCTCTTGACATCCTGCCGATATATCCTAATATCCGGATGGACGGATTTATCGTGGGTGCCGAAGTAGTATTCAGAGCCATGGCGGACACCACGCGGCGGCGTATTCTGCAACTCGTCGCGGGGCAGGAGCTCAGCGTTTCGGAACTGGTTGCGTGCCTGGGCCAGCCGCAGTCGACGGTGTCGCGTCACCTGAAGGTCCTGCGTAGCGCCGGTTTGATTCACGATCGACGCGAGGGAACCGCCGTTTTGTACGCTGCGCCGGATGCGAACGGAGCCGCCAACGGGGACGCTCAGCCTCTGCAGGCGCAGGTGTTCGAGTGGCTGGCCCACGAGGAACTTCCGAGAGCGTTGCGCCAACGTCTCAGCCGCGTGTTGGTCGAGCGGCAGAATCAGAGTCACGCGTTCTTCTCAAGCGTGTCCCACCGGTGGGACCAGATGCGGATCGACGCGTTCGGCGAGTCGTTTCACCTGGAGGGTCTGTCGGCGCTTCTGCCGCGGGAGTGGGTGGTGGCCGAGATCGGTGTCGGCACCGGGATGATGCTTCCCGTCTTGGCGAGCGCGTTTCGCAAGGTGATCGCGGTGGATCCCGTTCCGGAGATGTTGGAGGCGGCGCGGGCTCGGTGCGAGGTCCGAAAAATCAAAAACGTGCTGTTTAGGCAGGGGGACCTGAGTCGCGTGCCGATATCGAACGAGCGCGTTGACCTGGCATGTGCCGTCCTGGTGCTGCACCACGTACCGTCACCGGCCGAGGCACTCGCTGAGATGGGTCGCATCGTGAAGCCGGGAGGTCAACTCCTGATCGTCGAGCAGAAGGCGCATCGGTTGGCGGCGTTCCACGAGCGCATGCAGGATCGGTGGTGGGGGTTCGAGCCGGGGAAACTGGCCCGGGACGTGGTGTCCGCGGGGTTCGAGTCGGCTCGATATCGCGATCTGGCGAGCGATCCGCCGCGGGGGCGGACGGTCGAGGCGCCGGAGTTGTTCATCATGACCGCTCAGCGCAAAACGCGGTCCATGAATACGAAAACCAAGCGTGGAACAGGAAGATAGACTTCGTTCATCGGAACGCACGAAAAGGAGTATCAGTAGCATGACCACAGCCGTTCAGGATTACAGAGTCGCGGACATCACACTCGCAAACTTCGGGCGTCGGGAGATCGAGATTGCCGAGCATGAGATGCCGGGGCTGATGTCGATTCGCCGGGAGCTCGCAGCGTCGAAGCCGCTCAAGGGTGCGCGCATCGCGGGCTGTCTGCACATGACCATACAGACGGCCGTTCTCATCGAGACGCTCGTCGACCTCGGCGCGCAGGTGCGGTGGAGCAGTTGTAACATTTTCAGCACGCAGGACCACGCGGCGGCCGCCATCGCGGCGAAGGGGATCCCGGTGTTCGCGTGGAAGGGTGAGACGGTCGAGGAGGCGGACTGGTGCATCGAGCAGACGCTGCATTGGCCTGACGGCAAGGCGCTCAACATGATCCTCGATGACGGCGGGGATCTGACGTTGATGGTCCACGAGAAGTTCAGCGAGCTGCTGAACGGGATCTACGGCATCAGCGAGGAGACGACGACCGGTGTGCATCGTCTCTACGACATGATGCGGAAGGACAGCCTGGGATGCCCGGCGTTCGACGTGAACAACAGCTGCACCAAGAGCAAGTTCGACAACCTGTACGGCTGTCGCGAGAGCCTGATCGACGGCATCAAGCGGGCCACGGACGTGATGATCGCGGGCAAGAACTGCGTGGTGTGCGGTTACGGCGACGTCGGCAAGGGTTGCGCGCAGGCGTTTCGCGGAATGGGCGCGACGGTTTACGTGACCGAGATCGATCCGATCAACGCGTTGCAGGCCGCGATGGAAGGTTACCAGGTGGTGACCATGGACGATGTGTGCTCGCGGGGTGACATCTTCGTGACCACGACGGGCAACATCGACGTCATCACGCGGTCGCACATGGACGCCATGAAGCATCAGGCGATCGTGTGCAACATCGGTCACTTCGACAGCGAGATTCAGATCGCATCGGTGTTTGAGGATTCCAAACTCAAGAGGCGAGAGATCAAGCCGCAGGTCGACATGATCACGTGGCCTGACGGCAAGTCCATCATCGTTTTGGCGGAAGGCCGCTTAGTGAACCTGGGCTGCGCCACGGGGCACTCGAGTTTCGTGATGAGCAACAGCTTCACGAACCAGGTTCTTGCACAGATCGAGTTGTGGCAGACGCGCGACACGAACAAGTACGAGAACAAGGTCTTCGTCTTGCCGAAGCACTTGGATGAGAAGGTCGCCCGACTTCACCTGGACCACGTGGGTGCCAAACTGACGACACTCACGCAGAAGCAGGCCGACTACCTCGGCATTCCGGTCGAGGGGCCTTACAAGCCGGAGCACTACCGGTACTAGACGCGGACTGTTCGCGGTGGCATACGGCACAGCGCAAAACCACGTAGCGCCGGGGCTTGCCCCCGGCGTTACGTTTGCGCTGTTCTCTGCTCGTCATTCACAGAGGTAGCAATGCGGGAGGGCACGTTCAGGCAATGCGGCGGCGCGAATTGTCTCGGCTGAGACGGCGGTGACGCGTCCGGAAGGAGCAGGCCGGGGACAGTCGCGAGCACTGTGGGGAAACAGCAATCGGAGTAGACCAGATCGAATACTGATCGTGGTCATTCCGAGCGCAGCGAGGAATCTCGCTGATATTGTGCGAGAGGCCTCGCAGCGCGCAGCATGACGATTCCAGTCATTGCGATCCAGTGAGCGCGCGTTGAAACAGTGCAAAGTCGCGGAAGCCGACGTCAATGTCGGCGTCCATGTCAGCCCGCGTCCAGCCGGGGTCGGCGTCCAGTCCCGGCCCATTGCCGCGCTCCGCGATGCACTCGGTGGGGGGAAGTGGGCGCAGATGCCGCCCGCGAACTTCGACGGTTGTATTCACGTTCTGGTATGCCTACCCGGCGGCATGGTTCCCGTGGTTCGCGCGAAGGAAGTCAATCCGTGCGGACGCGGAAAAATTCCGTAACTGCTTATTTTACAGTATGTTAACGGACATAAAATGCGGGCGCGTTTCATCGCGGCTTGATTTGCTGAGGCGGTTTCTGGTAGGGTGGGAACTCTGGGTGGATTCTGGTCGCCCTGTTTTGGAGAGGAAAGGAGCCCCGCCAGGGGTACGGACCGGGAAAATGAAGCGAATTCTCTCGACCTCAGTGAAGCTACGCCTGCTGTGCGTTGCCGTAGCGGCTTTTTCGGGCGGAGCGGTTTTCGCTGCGGACGACACCCTGCAACTGTCGTTCTCCGAGATTCGCGTGGCGTTTAACGCGACGACGTCAACGCTTTCGGTTCAGGATGAGCTGGCGACCTCGATGAAGGTGACCGTTCGCGACGCGTTGGATACGGTGGTCGACCAGGCGGACATCGCGCTGGCCAGCGACTTTGATGTCTTGCTGAGCGCGTTGGTGGGCAATCCGGCCGGATTCGACAACGTCACGCTCAACGGGACGATTCGGGGGACGGATGTGGCGACGACGCTTGGTGCGCCGTCTTATTCAGCGAGCTACACCAACACGCCGTTCGGCGCGGATCTCGACGGCATCACTTTCTTCGGCGGCACACTGTTGATCGCCGGCGTGGTTACCGCGGAGACGCCGCCGTCGATCCTCCGTTACCCCCTGAGTGGGGATTGGAAGTTTGTGGGAACGTCCGACGCGCCGACCGGCGCGGGCAGCGACGGAACCGGCAGCCACATCACCGTGAGTTCGGGCGTTCGGAATCAGTTTGACGGAGGCACGGTGCTGTTCGTCGACATTGCGTTGCCGGTGCTCGCCGATGGGACGTCGACATCGGGCTTCTTCAGTGCCGACGAGCTGTTTGCCGCTGCGATGACGCACGGCGGCTTCGACTCCAGCGGTGGCGACATGTCGATTCACCTGTTCCCAACGCCGGCGGATTGCGGAAACGGCATCCTCGATCCCGGCGAGGATTGTGATAACGGCAGTGCCAACTCCAACGTTGTGGCCAACGCCTGCCGCACCGATTGTCTCTTCTCCCGCTGCGGCGACGGTATTCGCGATACGGATGAGGAGTGCGACGGCAACGACGATTTCGCCTGTCCGGGCGGCTGCGAGGGTTGCCATTGTACGATGCGGTTGCCGACCGTATCGGATTGGGGGATGGCGATTCTCTCGCTTCTTATGCTTGCCGGCTTGACGATCCGGTTTCACGCTCGTGGAAGCGTGACTGGTTCGTAGGCCCGTTGCTTCAACCGAGCAGCGTGATTGCCAGCACGGCGAGTCCCAAGGTCCAGCAGTAGTAGCTGAAGTGGTGTAGCTTGTCCCGGACGACCAGCCGGAGCAGGATTCGCAGCGCGTACGCGCCGCTCAGGAATGCGACGACGGAGCCGACGATGATGGGTCCCCACGGGATGCGGTCCAGTTGCTCGGCGGGCAGTTCGAGAGTCTCTCGCCACTGGATCAGTCCTGCCCCGACGATCGGCGGGACGGCGATGAGGAAGCTGAACTCGGCCGCCCAGCGCCGCTTGATACCCAGGAGAATGCCGGTGCAGATGGTGGACCCGCTCCGCGAGACACCAGGCAGGATCGCGCAGCCCTGGGCAACGCCGATTGCCACGGCACGCCACCAGCCGAACCGTCGCCAGCCGCGGCGCGGGCGCGGCAGCCGCCCTATACAATGAAGAAACGACCCGGTGACCAGCAATCCTATTGCGTTGGCCGGCATCGAATCAAACGCCCGCTCAAACGCCCCCCTGAAGGTGAAACCGATGGCCGCGGTCGGAATGCATGCGACTGCGGCGAGCGTCGCGACCGTGCAGGCGGTGCGCTTGCCGGTGAACGACGGACTCAGTTCCCGAATCAGGCGTTGGGTGTATTGGAAAATCGACGCGCGAAAAACCACGGCGACGGCGATGAGGGTGGCCACGTGGGTCGTGATGTCGAACAGCAGCAGCGTCGGTGAATGGCTCTCGAGACTGAGTGCCTTCTGGGTCAGGACGAGGTGACCGCTGCTGCTGACCGGCTGGAACTCGGTCAAACCCTGCACCAAGCCGAGCACGCACGCGTTGAGGAAGTCAAGTTCGGTCACTGGTGGGACGTTTCAAGCAGCAGGTTTTTTGCCTTGACCAGATAGGTGACGAGCGACGCGGCGGTGATCAGAACGGTCAGCCAGATGAATAGCTGTTGGATCTGAAACTGGGCTTCTCCTTCGATGGGTTGACCGTGAGCGACGGCCAGCAACAACACCGCGACCGTCACCGACTGAATCCACATCTTTGCCTTACCGACGTATTCGGCGCCGAACTGAACGCCTTGGGACTCCGAAAAGCCTCGGAGGCCGGTGACGAGCAACTCTCTGCCGAGTATCACGACGACCATCCAGGAGCGCAATCCGGTGACGTTTCGGCCGTCAAGTTCGCAGAAAGCGGGTCCGGCGAGGATGATGAACGCGCCGCACACGAGCACTTTGTCGACAAACGGATCGAGGATGCGTCCCAATGCCGTGACTTGGTTTCGCTTTCGGGCGTAATACCCGTCGAGCCAATCGGTGGCCGCGGCGACGATGAACAAGACGACGCCGACGTCGAGCAGCACCCGGTTGGGGTCGCGTTGGGAGTATTGTCCCAAGATGACGAAGAAGACGATGGCGAGGGCGAGGCGGGCGAGGGTGATCTGATTCGGCAGGTTAACCTTCATGTCAGGACAGGACGCGCAGCGAGGGTCTAGTTGGCACGGCGATCAGGTCATAGTCTCGTCGTCCGGTGCAGCGGGCGTCGATGAACGCGCCGGACGTCACCGTCTCGTCGTCGATGTAGGTGATACTGTCAACCATCGGTGCCTGTCCCGCGTGCCGTCCTTGCGCCTCACCGTCAGATGATACTTCATCTACCAGAACGCGCAGCGTACGTCCAATCATCTCATCCGCCGACGCGAAGGCGACGCCCTGCTGAGTCGTCATCAACGTGTGGATGCGGTCCTGGACGACGGTTTCGGGGATGCGGTTCGCCATGCGCCCGGCGGGCGTGTCGGGCTCGGCAGAGAACGGGAAAACGCCGAGTGCGTCGAACCGGAACGCTTGGACGAATTCGAGCAGCTCCTCGAATTCGGTGTCGGTTTCGCCCGGGAATCCCGCGATCAGCGTGGTTCTTATGCTGACGCCGGGAATCCTGTCGCGCAGTTTGGCGAGCAGTTCCTCGGTCTGCCGGCGGGTGACGCGTCGGTGCATGGCCTTGAGCACGCGGTCGTTGATGTGTTGCAGCGGTATGTCGATGTACTTGACCAAATGTTCGCACCCGGCGATCGCGTCGATCATCGCGTCGGTGAGGACCGACGGGTAGACGTACATCAGGCGAATCCACTCAACGCCGTCGACGCCGTTCAAGTCGCGCAGGAGGCGGGCCAGATCGTAGTCGTCATTGAATTCCTCGCCGTAGCTGGTGGTGTCCTGCCCGATGAGGTGCAACTCGACGGCGCCGTCGCTCACGAGTTCACGGGCTTCGTCCAGCACGACGTTGGGAGGCTTGCAGTGCATCGGTCCTCGGATGGCCGGGATCGTACAGAAGGTGCATTTCTGATTGCATCCTTCGCTGATTCTGAGGTACGCGTAGTGGCGCGGCGTGAGCCGCAGTCGGGTGAAATCGAGTTGGACGTGAGGGTGATAGTCACCCAGGAAGAGATCTACGGACCGATCACGCGTCTCACTGTCAGCCAGTACGGCCCGGACGATGTCGTCTCGATTGTGCACTCCGACGAGGGCGTCGACGCCGTCGATCTCGTCGAGCAGCGTCTCTTTGTCGCGCTGGACGAGGCAGCCGGCGACGACCACGCGTTTGCACCGGCCGGTCGTCTTTTGGGCCACGGCTTCGCCGATGCAGTCGAGCGCCTCGGTGCGCGAGGCCGCGAGGAAGCCGCACGTGTTGACCACGATGACGTCGGCGTCGGATTCGTCGTTGGTGAACGCGCAGCCGGCTTCTGCGAGTTGTCCGAGCATCTTCTCGGAGTCGACGAGGTTCTTGACGCATCCGAGCGACACGAATGCTACGGTTGTTTCGCTGGTCATGTTGGATTCCGGGACCCGATATCGGTACTGGACGGCATTCTAGTGACTCGGCGGGGGTGACGAAAGGGCGATGGAGTCGTTGCGTGTGTTGGGTGAAACCCGCTGAGCACTTGAAGGTGTGTAGCCGTTGCCTCCAACCCCGGACCGGGCGTAGAATGAGCAGGGTTGTACGCCGGAGAGTCTGATTGGAGCCCGAGGACAGCAATGGATCGACCAGCATCAGCAAAGAAGGCGAACCTTGAGACGATTGAGCCGCTCGGCAAGCGGGTCCTGATTCGAAAGGACGCGGACAAGAAGCGCACGAAGGGGGGCATCGAACTGCCCGACGCCGTGGAGATTCCGACGATCACCGGGCGGGTCGTGACGGTTTCCGCTCAGATTCTTAAAGACGACGATTTTCCGATTCGCCAGTACGATCGCGTACTCTTCAACCCCAAGAACGCCATTCCGGTCGACTTCGAGGCCGACAATCAACTATTCGTCGTCCCGATCGAAGATGTTGTCGCGGTGTTCCGCAAGAGCGACAAGTAGGCCGTCGGAACGCCACTCGTCAGAGTTGATCTGATTTGCTCGAACTCCCCCATCCATGGTTGATCGGCATGGTGCATCTGCCGGCGCTGCCGGGCAGCCCGCGGCACGGATTGCCGATGCGTGACATCGTCGAGCACGCGCTGCGGGATGCCGCAGCGCTGCGGGACGCGGGGTTCGATGCACTGATGATCGAGAACTTCGGGGACGTTCCGTTTCATTCCGAGTCTCTCGAACCGGCCGCGTCGGCCGCTCTGGCCATCGTCGGTGAGCGCGTGCGAGAGGCAACGGATCTACCGATCGGCATCAACGCGCTTCGCAACGACGCCCGGTCCGCGTTGGGCATCGCCGCGGCCTGCGGGGCGCGGTTCATACGCGTCAACGTGCATGTCGGGGCGGCCGCCACCGATCAAGGCATCATTCAGGGCCGGGCTTCGGAGACGATGCGGTATCGGGAGCGTCTCGGCGTGGACGTGGCCGTCTTCGCGGATGTTCATGTGAAGCACGCCGTGCCGCTGGGCGAGCAGGACATCGCGATTGCAGCCCAGGACGTCGCCTATCGCGGTCTGGCTGATGCACTCATCGTGTCCGGGCGGTCGACGGGCAGGGCTTGCGACATCGACGACGTTCGCCGAGTGAAGGAGTCCGTTCCTGACCGCCCGGTGATCGTCGGAAGTGGTGCGTCCGCCGAGACCATCCGCGAGATTCTCCGCGTGTCCGACGGTGCGATCGTGGGGACGCATCTCAAGCAGGGGGGCGATACACGGGCGGCCGTCGATCCACGGCGCGCCGGCGCGTTTGTCGCAGCGGCGCGCGGGTGATGTCGAAGAGCCGCGTTCACAGGCCGATCATTCGTTTGTTGTCGGTGGCCGGATCGTGCAAGACGACGCTTGCGGCGTTGGGATGCGCTCGAGCGAAGGACCTGGTTTCGATCGTGCAGGGCGCGGTCGGCGACGGATACCGTGTTACGGCGTCGGCGGCGCAGGTTGAAGCCGATGAAGATGACCAGCGCGGCGGCCGGCGGGATGACGCCGCCCGGGCGCGCGAGATAGAGCGGACGCTTGCCGACGACCGCGTGGTGGCGGCCATCGCGCTGCGTGGCGGCGCGTGGTTGACGCGGGTCTTGCCACGGGTTGACTTCGATGTGCTCCGCCGGCGTCGAAAGCGCATCGCGATCTTCGGGTTCAGCGAAATCTCGCCGTTGTTGAACATCGCCGCCTGCTACGAGCGGGTCGTCGCCTACCACGATCTGTGTCCGGCATACTTGTTGCCCGGGATGACCGACTACGCGCGGCATAACATCGCGTCGCTGGGCGGCGGCGGCGATCTCGATCCGGAGGAGGAGGCCGCGTTCGCGCGTGGCTGGGCCGCGGGTCGGTTTCGTGCGGCGTTCGAGGATTTCTTTCGGGACGCCGTCGAGATGATCGAGGGACGCCCGAGTGCGCGGACGATCATCGGGCAGTGGACCAACACGGAGCCCCCGCGTGCCGCTCGGGTGACGGTCGTCGGGGGGAACCTGACGACAATCGTCACGCTGATCGGGACGGAGTACGGCGACGCGTTATGCCCTGACGGCAAGTGGTTGTTGTTGGAAGACGTGCGCGAAACGCCGGATCGCGTTGACAGATTACTCAGTCATCTGAGTCTCTCGGGGCTGCTTCCGAGGTACGAGGGCATTCTCCTGGGTCGGTTTTCCGGCCATGGCACCTGCTGCACGGGCGCCGTTGTGGAGTGCCTCAAACGGCATCTCGGCCGGGCGCGGCGTCCGATCGTTATCACGGAGGATATTGGTCACACGTGGCCGCTGTCGCCGATCCCGCTGGGTCGGGCGTTCGAGTGGCGTGCGGTACGCGGAAAACGCCGCGGAACCGTTATCGCGCACGTGCCCTGGTCCTCGTGGCGAGTTTGACCGTATCGCGCTCGTCGCGTCCATTTCGACATCGATAGTCAGAAATCGGTAGCAGCAATGCGGCGCGGTTGTTACGTTCGGGGCATGCGATGTATGCCGTCGACAACCGAGATGGACCGGGCCTTTCGCCGGCGCGACAGTAAGTACGAGGGCGTCTTCTTCGTCGCCGTTCGCACGACCGGGATTTTCTGCAAACCCACCTGCCCGGCGCGAAAACCGAAGCCCGGCAACGTCGAGTTCTTCGGATCGATGCGCGACGCGTTGCTGGCCGGCTACCGGCCTTGCAAGCGATGCAGACCCATGCACGTGAACGGCGAACGCCCGCAATGGGTTGAGCAGTTGTTCGCGCGCGTGGAGGCGCGTCCGGGCGAGCGGCTTCGGGATGCGGATTTGCGGGCGTTGTCCGTCGAGCCCGCGCGGGCGAGGAGGTACTTCCGAAAGCACTTCGGGATGACCTTTCAAGGCTACCATCGGACCCGGCGCCTGGGGCTGGCGCTCGGACAGTTGCGTGAAGGAGGCGACGTGAACGACATTGCGATGCGACACGGGTTCGAATCGAGCAGCGGCTTTCGCGATGCGTTCGCGCGGACGTTCGGAACGCCGCCCGGGCGCGGGAGGAATCTTCCGGTGATCGCGGTGTGCCGGCTGCCGAGCCCGCTGGGGGACTTGTTGGCGGCCGCGACGGCGGACGGCGTCTGCCTACTGGAATTCGTGGATCGCCGGGGCCTGGAGGGTCAGCTTGTGACACTTCGGGCGCGGCTGGGGTCGCCGGTCGTGCCGGGGCGCAGCGAGCACCTCGACTTCCTGGCGGACGAGTTGGCGGACTACTTCTCCGGTACACTGACGGAGTTCTCCGTCCCGCTGGTGACGCGTGGGACTCCGTTTCAGGAGTCGGTGTGGAGCCGATTGCGCATGATTCCGCCGGGCGATACGATGTCGTATGAAGCGCTGGCCCGCGCGGTCGGCCGAGACGGCGCCGTTCGCGCGGTCGGGACGGCCAACGGGGCCAATCGCATCGCGATCGTGATTCCATGTCATCGCGTGGTCCGCAAGAGCGGTGCGCTGGGCGGTTACGGCGGGGGGCTGTGGCGGAAGCAACTCCTGTTGGATCACGAGCGGGCCGTACGGTGCGGACAAGGCACGCGGTTCAACCCGCAGGGGAGCGATCCTCCCCTCGGCAACCCCTCAAACAACGCCTCCCACCGCACTAGGGTTGCCTCGTCGGACGATGCGCACGTTTCTGCGTAGCGTCGCCCTTTGTCAGCCACGCGATGGCCTCGATAACCTGCGGAGAGAACTCCTCGCTGGTCAACGATCGCAGATGAGCCAGCGCGTCGTCGTGCCCGGAGATGCCCAGCGCCTTGATCGAAACTCGAGCCAGCAGGTTTCGGATGGCTTCCACACCGTGCGCGCGATAGTGCCAATCGACGCCGCGCGCCTGCCACGTCGCCGGATCACAACCCGCCATCAACCAGCGCAGCGCTTCTCCGTTCGGATCGTGCGCCGCGAGCCGTCCGACCGCGAGGATGCTCTCGCACGCGACGGCCAAGCCGTCGAAATCCACCTCCCCCGCCGGACCGGACACCCGGGCCTCGAGGACGTCGCACGCCGCGGCGTTCTTCGTGAAACCGAGCATGCGGACCACATTCCGGCGGCGCCCCGCGAACTCCGGGGCGTCCAGCATCTCCACCAGATCGCCGACCGCTTCCGAACTCAGGTCCTCCATCACGCCAGACGGCACGCCCGCCAGGAAATCGGTGTCGACCACGCGCCGAAGCCACGCCCGTGTCGGCTCGGCCACGTACCGCCGCAACCGGGCGACCGCGCCCGGGCTCTCCGGATCAGCGCCCAACGCCACCTTGCCGAATCGTGGCGTCGGCGTGAGAAACGCGTTGCGCTCCCGCTCGTTCACCGCGTTGGTCTCGACTTCAAACGCATGCATGATATTGCGCGGACAATCGTCCCGGTGCAGCAGACCCTGAACGTGACCCCATTCATGGACCCACACGTCAGGCGCAGCCGTCGCCGTAATCACCAGCGACCCCCCGATAGACGCGCAGCCCAGCACCACGCTCATGTCGTCCGTCTGCGGAACGCCGCACACGCCCACCATGAAGTCCACCACCTTGACGTCCGCGACCACACCGAAGACCGTGTCCAGTTGGGACTCGGCCGTGAGGACCGCGCCCCCCACGTCGAACGTCGTCAACGACCCGTTTCGCTCGAACGTGCTGTCCGTGGCGATGTCCGGACACTCCGGATCCGCCGTCTTCAGCAGTGCGCCGCCGGCCGCGAACACCGCGTCCACCTGTGCATCCGTGAACGGGACGTCCGTGTGACGGACAACGGTCAATGAAAACGTGTGTGCCGCGCTCGGATCGTCAAACACGGCGACATCATCGCTGTTCGGATTGGCGTCGCAGAAGCCCTGGAATGTGACCTCGTCATAGTCCGAGCAGCCGTCGCCGTCCGAGTCGATCGGGTTTTCCGGAGTGTCGTCCGGATTTTCCGGATCCGATCCGGGCAACGCGGTCTGCTCCTCGTCATCGGTGAAGCCGTCGCCGTCGGTGTCCTCGGCGGTGGGCGCGGTTTCGTCCGCATCATCCGGCGCATCGATCTCGTCCGGTTCGGACACATCGCTCGGCTCATCGGGATCGGTCACCGCTACGCCATCGGGCGACACTTCGTCCGGACTCTCATTCGAATTGCCGGCCGCTACGTCCCCGTCCGAACTGCCGGGAACAGCGCCTCCGCCTGAAGCGCTGGAGAGGAAGGAGAACGGCGCCACCGGATCACAACCCACCGCCACCGCAAAAAGGGGCAGTGAGAACACACCACACACCAGAATCCTGCCGAACGCCTTCATCAAGATCGCTCCCTCGAAAACCACCCCGCTACCCATGCTCGCGCGCAACGCCGTCGCCGCATGCTGTAGTCATATCGGCAAATCCGCACCGCCCCCACCGAAACGAGCGCAAAAAAATGACGGGTGGGGTGTCCCGGTTTACCGCAGTGAACCGTGTGGTCGCGACACCTGCAGTTGCCCGCTAGGGAACAACTCCACCCGTGGGATGTGTTTATCGAATTGTCGACCCGACCGGTCCCAACCCCGCTTCCGCGCGGCGGACCGCCGGCTTACGCGTCCCACCGCCTCAGCAGGACGCTTCCCGACAACCTACCAGCTCAAAAGGTCCAGGAATTCGCGAAGCACCGCGTGCTCCCGCTCGGTGCCCGAGACGCCGACGGACTTCTCGCCCGAGCGCGAAACAACCACGCGCACGTCGTTTGGCGAGAGCATGTCGAACAGCAGCTTCGCACGCTTTTTTCCGACCTTGTATTTCCGATCCACGCGATTCCCCTCGCCCATCCGCTCGAAGGCAAGGTCGCGATCGATCCAACCCAGCAACTGCAGCCCGGCGTCGAGGACATCGTGCTCCTCTTGTGTTCCGAGCACCGCGATGTGATCGTCGGCCCGGGATACGATCGGACGTACATCCGACGGCGATAGCAGCTCATAGAGCGACTCCGCATGCTTTCCTTCCACCGCGTAAACGACCTGATCCCGAACGCCCGACTCGGACGCGCCGCGTCGCCCCTTGGTTCGCTTGTCGACCTCTTTCTCGACGCGTTTCCGAACCTCCCTAGCCGCTTCCCGAGCATGCCGCCGGGCGGCGTCCGCCAGCTCACGCGCCTCGTCGCGCCACTCGTGCGAACGCTCGCGCAAGTCCGCGCTCAGATCACGCTGCCGCTCCGCCCATTCGTTAGCCAGCTCCCGCCATTCCTGCGAGTACTCCTGCTGCGCCTCACGCCATTCCCCCTGCAACTCACGCATCTCCTCCCGCCACTCGGCGCGGAACTCGTCGCCGTCCGGCAGCGCGTCCCAATCAATATGGGGCATCGTAGGCATCGCGGGCATCGCGGGCATCGCGGGCATCGCAGGCATCGCGGGCATCGCGGGCATCGGGTGAACAGCCACGCCACGCGATCCCCCCAACTCCGCCAGAATCGCACGCACCTCGTGAAGCTCCATCTGAAGCGCGTCCAGCTGTGCGTTCAGACGATCGATCTGCTCGGCAACTTCACCGTCCACCGCAGGGTCGCCGACCGTGATCACCGTACGAAGCGCGCCCTCCTCGTCGTCACACGCGCGGGCCACCCCGGCGGCTAACGAAAACACCGCAACGCCGCACCCAAGCACAAACAGGCGACCGACTCTCGAATTCCAGATCACTGCATTTCCCAGCATGACTTGTCTCCTTCATTCACGTCACACGGTCCGATTGAACATGACGACCGTTCGCACGCACGAAACAGCGATGACCGCCACACACGAAACCTCCTACAATTGTCGGTGGTTTCGCTCCGAATGCCAGTCCCAACCGACGGAAACCGTGTAAGAAACGGTCAGCGGTCGCTCGGTGCTGGCAATGTCAGACCGGTGCAATCGTATCAACGTACCTCTTCCAACCGTTATTTCGCTGTCCGCCGGGAAGTATTACAAACAACCATCCGGACCGGTTCGCTTCTTCACCCGGGGGATGACCACCAACAAATGCCGCGGATTAAGCGCCCACCGCCCGCCAATCGCCCGACAAGTTCACAATCAATTGAGAACCCACGCGGACAACTTCGTACGCATCCCAAGCTGTTCACCTCAGCGGAAGAACCGGAGCAACGCCACATAGCGTCGTCCCTCGTGGGCGGCGTGTTTACGGCAGCGCCGGCATTGCTCCCACGAGACCATTCTCAGAGGACGGGACGGAGGAATCGAGGGATCAGGACATCAAGAGTGGCTATGGGGTGAAGGCGCGTTGGAGGGGGGCGAAGTCGTGGAGGTC
>JAJDDR010000022.1 GCA_029260255.1 Phycisphaerae bacterium | reverse complement strand
GTTCTGATCCACATCGCACGGCAGGTACCCCACCTGAATGGACTCATCCATCACCAACGCAGTGTCACATTGCGCGCGGAGCTGAACGTTGAACACCGTCCAACTCTGAAGCGTGATGTGATCCGACAGAACAACCGTCACGTGCCGCCCGTCCTCGCTCGTGACCTGATCGACGCTCGGCGGCGTCCCGGCTGAGTCCGTCACACCGAAGGCGTCCGCGCTGATCGGCGTGCCGTCGACGTTCTCAACTTCCGTCGTGAACTCAAACGTGAAGGTATCCAGACCGAAGTTGACGTTGATCCCGTCAAAGCTCTCCCGCCGCGCGTCGATAAAGCCGTCGAACGCTCGATCGTCAAACGACACCCCCGACGCAGCCGCCACGAACGAAGGCGCCGCACACAGCGCGACCGGCGCCTTCGAAGGCACGGTCACCGAGCTCGGATCGCCCGGTTTGAACAGCCCGAGCGTCGCGTCGGCCGGTTCGGGTGCGCTGTTCGCGTCAAACCAGAACGTGTACGTCGTGCCCCACCGGAGAGCGTTCGAGTTGGGATTCTCGGCGTGCGTCTGCGGGCTCGACCAGAGGACGCCGGCTCCGTCTACCGCGGAACTCCAATCCGCGTTGTCGTACGGTTCGCCGGAATGGTAGTCGACATCATGGAATCCCACGTCGGAAACGACGACGCTCGGGTCCACCGGAAGGCGGAACGAGCCGCCGCTGCGATCCGAGTTCAGATTGAACACCGCGTAGCTGTAACGCCACGTGCCGTCCCCGTTGTCGTGCGCCGCCGACGCGCACACGAACCGGCCTTCACCCGGCACGTCGACATCGACGATCTCGACCGACTCGTCCGGCGTGTTGAGACCGCTGCCGTGGTCGTGCCACGCCTGGATCGCCGGCACTGCAATCTGCATCGAGCCCGCCTCGATCAACGAGAACCCGCCGCCGACGGTCACATGCTTGTGCGACGCGTTGTTCATTGCGTTGCCGGTCTGCGCATCGTCCGTGCCGACATAGAGGCCCTCGGCAAAGTACAGCGCGTTCGGAAAGTTCGAAGCGACCAGGTCCGACTCGGCGATCTGCAACCGCCGCGCGATGACGCTGCCGCCGCCACCGGACAGCGGCGAGAACGCGCCCGTAAACGCGTTGATGCCCGATCGCGGACCGAGATTGCTCTGGATTCCGTTCCAACCCGCGCTGTAGATGTCGCGGCATCCGGAGCCGAGCATGTTCCCGCCGACCCCGTTGCACGCCAGACCACAGCCCGCCCCGGCCGCGGCGCAACACGCGTGCTTGACCCAGGACATGCCGATCTGCTCCAGCCGCCGGTCGTGCAGCCGGTACGCGTTCATCGCCAGACCCGGCGTGCCGTCGTTCGTCCACAGCAGGTTCTGGTCGCCGATGTTGCACGTGTGACTTCCCAACGCGTACGCGCGAATGCCGCCGATCTGCCCGTAGTTGTCGATCGACCCGATGTTGCTGTAGCTCACATCGGGACCGGTCCCCTCGCCGCCACGAGCAACGCCTCCGATCACCAACGGAAACGCAACTACCCACACCTCAAGCACAGAGAATCTACCACTCATTGCAATCACTCCTTCAGATTGTGTTCGCCCGAAACTACGATCTCGTTGTGGAGGCCCGAACGGCGCGCCGAAAGTCTCGCACGCGCCTCAGCCCGCCATCCTAACGGACCAACGTCCGAAATACACGCGATTCCTGTCGATTCGCGCGTAGTTCATCGCTAGAGTTGAGTGGGACTTGTATGTCTAAAGCCAACGCGGCACCATCGCCGCGCCGGCGGAATGCTCATCCGTGCAGGCATGACTCGGTCTTGACGATTGCGCCAATGACTGCGATCGCGCGATCGATCATCTCGGAGGAGACATCGAGGTGTGTCACCGCCCGAACGCGCTGGGGCGCCACGGACAGCATCCAAACACCCTCGGCGTGCACGCGGTCGCAAACACCTTGCGCCGTGCCGAACGCGACCGGCACTTCAAAGTACACGATGTTCGTCTCGACCGTTGCGGGATCGATCGACAGGTGCGGCATCTCCGCGATCGCTTCTGCAAGCCGTTTTGCGTTGGCGTGGTCCTCGGCCAAACGATCCACATGATGATCGAGCGCATACAGCGCGCCGGCCGCGACGATCCCCACTTGGCGCATCCCGCCACCGAACATCTTGCGGAAGCGATGCACGCGCCCAATCAACTCCGCGCTCCCCGCGACGGCCGATCCGACCGGAGCACCCAACCCCTTGGAGAAACAGGTCGAGACGGAGTCGAAGTAGCGCGCGTACTCACTCGGCTTGTGACCGGTCGCCACGCAGGCGTTCATCAGACGCGCTCCGTCCAAGTGCATCGACAGTCCGTGCTCGACGGCCACGTCGTGGACGGCCTCCACGGTCTCCAAAGGCCAGATCGATCCCCCTCCGCGATTCTGCGTGTTCTCGATGACCACCAGCCGGGATTGTGCGAAGTGCGAGTCTTTCGGACGGATCGCGGCGCGCACCTGCTCCGCGTCGAAGATCCCCCGCTCGCCCTGCATGAATCGAACCGAGCAACCGGAGATCGCGAACGCCGCGGCACCCTCGTAGTGGTAGAAGTGACTCTCCTCGTGACCGATGATCTCGTCGCCCGGCTGGGTCTGCGCCCGTATGGCCGTCTGGTTGGCCATCGAGCCCGACGGCACGAAGATCGCCGCCTCCTTGCCCATCAACTCGGCCACGCGCTCCTGCAGACGGATCACGGTGGGATCGTCACCAAGGACGTCGTCACCGACCTCGGCCTCGGCGATCGCGCGCCGCATTTCGGGCGTGGGTTTCGTGACCGTGTCACTCCGCAAGTCGATGATCGTCTCGGAACTCATGTTCGATTCCCTTTGGTTCATCCGAGTATTTCGGCGCAGCGCGCTGGTGCAGTGCCTCAGCCGGACAGCATTTTATCAGAACCGCGACCGTCAGGGAGCGGCCCCGAGAAACCGCACCCAGACCGGAGCGGCGCGGGTCAGGAAAGCGTCTTCAATTACGAGACCCAACACTATGTTAGCAGCGTTGGGGACCTTGGTGAGCAGCCCACTTGAG
>JAJDDR010000210.1 GCA_029260255.1 Phycisphaerae bacterium | reverse complement strand
CGCCGCGCGGTTACCCTCGGCGCGTCCCGCGTGGTGCCCAGGATAAGCGACCTTGTCAACACGACCGCCGCCTATCGCGGGAAAATCGAACTCATGCTGGCCGACGATGAGAGAGCTGAGGACAAACTGATCAACGCGCTCGTCGGCGAGGCCGTCAAGAACGTGTTCGCCAATCACACCGATGCCGACGATCTCGACTCGCTCGTGGACCAATTCGCGGGCGGCGCGGCCAGCCTCGAAGTTGGTGACGACGTCCCCGCCGAGCGCCTGGTTGAAGAAGCGAGGCGTATCGACGGTCTCGTCGACGCGGCGGCGAAGTTGTGTGCTCGCCACGACCGGTCGCCCGAAGACAGCGAGTGCGCGGCTTCCTCGATCGAGTTCATTCTCGAAGGCCTGTACGTCAACAACCGCCTCACCAAGTACGCATACCACGGACGCACGTTCTACAAGCGCTGACAGGCCGGTCGGACCTCGCGGGGAGGCTTCAGCGCGGGTTGACGGAATCCGGGTTGAAGCGGATCAGGACGGTCGTGGATTTGCCCGGTTTCGACTCGATGGCAATCGAATGCCCCATTACCTGGAGAATCCCGTGCGCAACCGTGAGCCCCAACCCCGGATGATGTTCGAAGTCCAGTGCATCGTCCTTGGTGCTGTAGAACGGCTCGAACACGTCACGGACGCGCGCCGGGTCCATGCCGCAACCGGTGTCCGCGATGGCAAGCGTGACGATCCCGTCGTCGAATCGGGTCGCCATGGTCGCTTTTCCACCGTCGGGCATGGCGTCGACCGCGTTGTGCAGAATGTTCTCGATAACCGTGATGAGCTGGGTCCGCGGGACTCTTGTGACGCACGCCGCCTTTAAGTCCAATTCGAGCTTCACGCCGCGGGTGGCCATCTCGGACTCCATATACTCCGCCACCGAAAGCAGAAGCTCCGTCAAATCGCACTCGTCCTCGTGCCGCTGATCACCCTCGGCGAACGCCAGGAGGTTCTCCGTGATCTTCGTCGCCCGGCCCAGCGCGTCACTGGTGTGCCGCAGCGCGCGATCCTGCAGCATCGCGTTGTCCGTCGCCAGGGCGAAATCGATGCTCGTCACGGCTCCTCCCAGGACGTTGTTGTAATGGTGCGCGAGAGCGCCAGCCATCCGGCCGAGAGACGCCATTTTGTTGCGCTGGGCCAACTCCGCGGCCATCGTCGTACGACGCGTGATGTCCCGAAAGCAGCCCAGCACGCCCACGCGCCGCCCGTCGTCGTCCACGATCGGCGAGATCGTCACGACCAGGTCGCGCGGGTTGCCCAACTCGTCGCGGTGTTCGAACTCGAACAACTCGACGGTTCCCCTCTCGGTGCTCCGGCGAAGCAGACGCTCTCCCTCTTCCCGGTCTTCGCTCGGAATGACCGAGACGATGGCCGCGTCGATCATGCTCGCTCCCGAAGCGCCAAACATCTGCGACGCAGCCTGATTCCACAAGTGGATCTTCAGCTCGTTGTCACAAGAGATCATCGCCACGCCGGCGTGCTCGAACAGGTGGCGGTAGTACGAATCCGATGTGCTTGGCGCGGGGGCTGACTCGGATGTTCGAGCGTCGTCGGTCATGGCTGCTGCCTCTCCGCCTCCGCGTGGCGGTACACTCTCGGCTCGATGCACAGGATCGTCTCCCACGCCCGCCCGCCAATCGTGTCAACCAGCATTCTGCTTCCCAACGTCCAAGGTTGCTCATCGGCGTTCGCCGGTCCCAGGATCAGCAATTCGCCGGTCTTGACGTCGACGTCGGCCGCCAACTCATGAAACATCACACCCTCGTACACCTTCTTGTAGCTGGGTGCGCCGTCCCGGACCCGCCATCCCGGGCGTACGGACTCCTTAAACAACTCCGGCGTGATCCGAAGCAACGCGCGCGGCCCGTCGTCCACCGACACCTCATAGTCGATGTGTATGAACTTGGCGACATCGTTGAAAGTGTGCCCCGCCAATGTACCGTCCGGAGCGATCAGGAACACGTCCACACTCCCGGCCACCGATCCCAGATCGATCGACAACGGCACACCGCTCTGCACCGTATGGGCCATCCGCTCGTACCGCGCGTCCGCCGCGTCGAGAATCCCGCGCAGGCGATCCCGCGCCCCGGCGCGAATCACACCGAGGCGAAAACCGTTGCGACGAAGGTGCGAATGAACCGCCGGTGATACGCGTAACTCGTCGATCTCCCGCCAGACCGCCTCGCGCTGCGCCACCAGGTTTGCAGAAGGCACAATCAGCCGCGTGACGTCAAACGCCAGCCGAACCACCACGAGGTCCGCGCTCTCGGCGCCCCCGGACCGTCTGCGATCGAGAGGCGGGGCAACTTCCGCTTCGTTTCGCGCGGCCGGCCGAGCCGTCCCGTCAGACGCACCCGCCGGAAACATCCGCGCAAACCACGAGCACCCCGAAGCCGAAGCGACAAACGCCGCGACGAACAGCCAACCAACTGAGATCCGAATGGTGCTCCGCATGCGATCGGCCATTGTGAAAAACGCGCGCCCGAAAGTCAACGCCCGCACGCGGGAGGCCATCTGGCACCCGCGAATGCCAGCCACGCGTTACCTTGGGGTTCTCGGTACCCTTGCCTGCCAACGCCGTTCTTCGATCGTGTTTACGCCTCTTTTCATTGCCTTCGGCGGAAGAGTTACCGTTTCGCGCGGCGTGCGCATTCACGGTCGGCAGCGTC
>JAJDDR010000209.1 GCA_029260255.1 Phycisphaerae bacterium | reverse complement strand
ATGGCAAGTTGTACACCCAGAAGGCCCTCGAGGTGTTCGACCACGACTTCCCCAGTGCCGCCAGCGGGGCCGTGTTCCCGCACGGTCTGTACGACATGGGTCTCACCGCGGGCACATCAACCTGGGCACCAGTCACGAAACCAGCCAGTTCGCCTGCGACAGCATCGAGCGTTGGTGGCAGCAACACGGACGCAATCAGTACCCGCAGGCGACGCGATTGTTGCTACTGTGCGATGGCGGGGGCAGCAACAGCGCCAGCCGGTATGTGTTCAAGGAGGATCTGCAAAAACTGGCGGATCGGCTGGGGTTGGAGATTCGCGTGGCACACTACCCGCCGTACTGCTCCAAGTACAACCCGATCGAGCACCGCCTGTTCCCGCACGTGACCCGCGCCTGCCAGGGTGTGGTGTTCCATACGGTTCAGGTGGTCAAAGCGTTGATGGAGAAAACCAAGACCCGCGCCGGCCTGGAGGTGACCGTGAACATCCTGGACAAGCCTTACGAGATTGGCCGCCAGTGCGCCGACGAATTCAAGAAGAACATGAAGATCGTCTTCGATGCCCTCTTGCCCAAATGGAACTACCGAGCCGTCCCCGCCGTCGGGTAAATCGGAAAGTTATTTCGGATGTGTTCCTAAGCGGCGGGACCGGCGGGCAGTTGGAGTTGTTGGACGTCACGATCGAGCCCCGGGCGGACTTCGTGTTCGCCGGACGGACGGACACCTACGAGGCGTTCAACCTGACAAACGGCCAAATGCTCTGCGGTGTGGACGGTGACGGCGTTGCCACGACCGGACCGGCGTACTTGGCCACGTACACCTACCGTGTGCCAATGACCGCGGCGGGCGACTTCGTGTTGGACATCCGCCGGGATGAAGCAGCCGGCGACCAGAAGTTTCTGATCGCTTCGGGCAACGGGCGGATCGAAGTCAGCGCAACGACGCCGGGAGTCATCAGCACAACCCCGGCGTTTCCGTGATCGTCCGCGCACAGAATCCGTCGAACTGTCGGAGGCCGAGATCGGGGATGAGCCTCCATCTCGGACCGTCGCGAAACTCCTGATCCACCGAGAAGATCGAGCGCGAGCCCTTTGGGCGGGCGTCACGAATCGTCCGGGTTGGGCTGGTATACGTCGCTGTACCGGTGGCAGGTTTGAGGGTATAAGGGTCCGTGGAATTCACCGGTTGAAAACCGGTGCCACACTTTTCCCGCGTGAGGATAGACCCATGAGCCGTCGACCGTTTGTGGCTGGCAACTGGAAGATGCACAACACGCTCGTTGAAGCCCGGGAACTGATGAAGGGCCTCCGCGACTCGCTCGACCCCGAAGTCGCCGTGGACGTGGCCGTGTGCCCGCCGTTCACCCTGCTGTACCCGTTCGGGCGCGAGGTGGATGGCACGAACATCAAGGTCGGGGCACAAAACGTGCATTTCGAGCCCCAGGGGGCGTTCACCGGAGAAATCTCGCCCGGGATGCTCAAGGCGGCGGGTTGCGACTATGTCATCATCGGGCACAGCGAACGGCGGACGATTTTTGCGGAGAAGGGCGATCTGCTGCGGAAAAAAGTCGCGGCCAGCCTCGCGGAGGGGCTGGAAGTCATCTTCTGCGTTGGCGAGTCGCTTGCAGAACGCGAGGCCTCGGAGACGATGCACGTGGTTGAGCGGCAGATCGACGAGGGGCTGACGCCCGACATGGACCCGTCGCGCCTGACGATCGCGTATGAGCCGGTGTGGGCGATCGGGACCGGGCGGACGGCTTCGCCCGAGCAGGCCCAGGAGGTTCACGCCTTCATCCGCGGCAAAATGAGGCAGTTCTTCAGCCCGTCCGCGGCTGAGGCTATGCGGATCCAGTACGGTGGGAGCGTCAAGCCGGGCAACGCGGCCGCCCTGATGGGCTGCCCGGATGTCGACGGTGCGTTGGTCGGCGGCGCATGCTTGGTCGCGGACGACTTTGTGAGTATCATAACGGCAGCGGCCGCCTCGGTCGGCGGTTAGTTTGTGTTCAGCTAAGGTAGTGCAAATGTCTCTGTTGGCAGCGTTTACGTGGGCTCAGCTCCTTCTCGGCGTCGGGCTGATCCTGGTTTGTGGATTGTTAATTCTGGTAGTCCTCGTTCAGCAGGCGTCGGGCGGCGGGCTGGTTGGCGCGTTCGGCGGCGGCGGTGGTGGCGGCGCTTTCGGGGCCAAGACCGGCGACGTGTTTACCGTCATCACCTGCTCTCTGGCGGGTCTGTATCTGTTCCTGGCGGTGATCGGAAACTACGTTTTTGTTCCACCCACCGTGGCCAGCCCGGCTGTGGTGGAGGTTCCGGATGCCCCGTTCAGCACACCGACGGCTACTTTGCCTGCGAATCCGGGGGCATCGCCGGTGACGACGACCGTGACGCCGCCCGCATCGTCGGGCGGACCGGCCGCGCAACCCGCGGGGGTCACACCGGCGGATCCCGCTAAGCCCGCCGATACAGGTACCGCAGAGGGCGATGGTGAGACGCCACCGCCTGCGTCGGGGGACGAGCGCTAGCCCATGATCGTCTCGATGACCGGTTACGGCGAGGTCCATCGTTCTGACGATGGCGTCGAGTACTCGCTGGAAATTCGCAGCGTGAACAACCGGTACTTCAAGCCGGTGATCAAGCTCCCTGAAAGCGTTCAGTGGGCCGAGTCGGTGATCGAGAAGCTCCTCCGCGGACGACTGACGCGCGGAAGCGTGACGGCGATTTTTCGGAAGCGCAACGCGACGGCAACCGCGGCCTACGACGTGAACCAAGCGGCGCTTTCCTGCTACGCGAATGCGCTCGCCAAGACGGAACTGCCGAACGGTGTGCAGGCGACGGTTGATCTGGCGACACTGACGGCGCTGCCGGGTGTGTGTCAGATGCCCGAGATGACCGAGACTCAGCGCGAGGAGCAGTTGGCGGTGATCAACGAACTGGTCGAGAAGTGTCTCGATCACGTCGTACAGATGCGGGAGCGCGAGGGGAAGGCGCTGCACGACGACCTGCTTCATCATTGTGCGTGCCTGCGCAAGGAGTTGGACGGCATCGTCGGTCGCGCTCCGGTGGTGATCGAGGAGTATCGCGAGCGTCTGACCGCCCGCGTTGAGATGCTGATGGGCGACGGACGCTTCGAACTCGCGGCCGACTCTCTTGCCCGCGAGGTTGCGCTGTACGCTGATCGGTGCGACATCAGCGAGGAGATTGCGCGATTGCACGCTCATCTGGATCACTTCGTGGAGATCTGCGAAGCGTCTGCGGGTGTCGGGCGGAAGCTCGATTTCCTCGCCCAGGAGATGCTCCGCGAGGCCAACACGATCGGCAGCAAGAGCAACGATTCCACGATCGCCCGAGCGGTCGTCGAGATGAAAGCGGGCATCGACCGAATCAAAGAGCAGGTCCAGAATGCCGAGTGAGGGCGATCCGGAAACATCCGGCGAGGCGGGCGGTCTGATCGTTATCAGCGGTCCCTCCGGCGCCGGCAAGACGTCCATCTGCAACGCGCTGCTCGAGCGGTTGCCGCGGGCGTACTGGAGCGTCTCGGCAACGACCAGGCCCGAGCGGGCGCAGGAGGTGGACGGGAGGAACTACCGCTTCGTCTCCCGCGACGAATTCGCGCGGATGCGTGAACGCGGGGAGTTCATCGAGGCCGCCGAGTACGTCGGAAACTGGTACGGGACTCCGGCCGAGCCGGTACACCGCGTGATCGCCGAAGGGCGGTACGCTATCCTGGAGATAGACGTCCAAGGCGGAATGCAGGTTGCCGAGAAGATGCCGGAATCGACCCGAATCTTCATCCTGCCGCCGACGTGTGATACGCTGGCCGCGCGGCTCGAAGGAAGAAAAACCGAGTCGGCCGAGCAACTGCGGCGACGACTCGCCGCGGCCGACGGCGAGATCGCGGTGGCCAGGGATTCCGGCTGCTATCACCATTACGTGGTCAACGATGTTCTCGAAGACACTATCGCAGAAGTATTGTCGATCATTCGAACGGAGAATCAGTGCCCATGATCGAAGAACTCAAGAGTGACACCATCATCAACAAGCTGGGCGGTCGTTTCAAACTGACCGCCCTGATTCAGCGGCGCTGGGTGCAGATCATGCAAGGCGCCCGGCCGATGGTCGAGTCCGCAGGCCTCACCGATCTCGAAGTCGTGATCAAGGAAATCGCTGAGGGCAAGATCGAAGCGGTCTTTCCGAGTGAATCCGGCGATGACCCCGACGACGCCTGACGCCTTCCATCTGAAAGGCTATGAGACCGTGGCGGCCGTCTGCGGTGGGATCGCCGCGTACAAGGTCTGCCACGTCGTCTCCGCGCTCGTCCAGCGCGGCTGCGGTGTGACCGTCGCCATGACCGAGTCGGCCACCCGCTTCGTCGGTCCGGCGACGTTTCAGGCGCTCTCCGCACGGCCCGTCCTGACGAGCCTCTGGGAGGCAACCGACGCCTACGACCCGCAGCATATCCGGCTCACCCGCAATGCCGACCTGTTCCTCATCGCACCGGCGACGGCCAACATCATCGCCAAGATCGCCGGCGGCATCTGCGATGACCTCGTGTCGACCATGGTC
>JAJDDR010000208.1 GCA_029260255.1 Phycisphaerae bacterium | reverse complement strand
GGCGCGTCGAGATCGCCGGTTCCAACTACACGTTTCACCTCAAACGATTCCTGCCGTCGGCCACACTCGTTGAAAAGTATGTGCCAAACAAGGAATCGGGCTCCGTCCCCGCACTGCGTGTCGAAACGACCGCGCCGGGCGGCAAGTCGAAGGACGTCTGGCTGGCCCTCGAAAAACAACGGACGATTCCAACGCCCATCGGCAAGATGGCGGTCGTATTCACGGCGGCGCCGGCCGAGGGTGGAGGAGGACACGGGTGGGATCAATAGCGCACGGATTGCTCGCGGCAGTCACCCTGGTCGCACTCGCAGCGGAACCGCAACCGGGTGACTACACACAGAACTGCACCACCGCATCCTGCCATGGAGACCTCACCAAACGCCCCGTTGTGCATGACCCCGTGAGACAGGACTCATGCGACGCCTGCCACGAGGCAGAGGACGGTGCCGAACACGGATTCACGCTCACCACCGATGCGCAAGAACTGTGCTACGAATGCCACGACGACCCCGAGGGAGCGAACGTGCACCCCCCCGTCGCAGAGGGTCAGTGCACCGCGTGCCACGATCCCCACGGCGCCGCCGTGAAGTTCTTGCTAACGGCACCGACCGTGTCGGAAGTTTGCACCGATTGCCACGATGAACTGCTCGAGGATCTCGCGTTCCTGCACGGCCCGGTAGCGGCCGGCGCGTGCACCGCCTGTCACAACCCGCACGCGTCCGATCTCTCATCGCTGTTGAAGCGCGAATCAGTCAAACTGTGCACCGCGTGCCACGAGACCATCGCAAACCGCATCGGGACACTGCCGCACAAACATCCACCCGCAACCGAAGACTGCACGACCTGCCACAACCCGCACGGCGCCGGCAACAAGATGATGCTGAATGCGTCGCCGCCCGACCTCTGCTTCGAATGCCACGACGACATCGCCGAGCTCGCGGAGGATGCTACGGTGAAGCACGACGCGCTCACAATCAAGAAATCGTGCTCGAACTGCCACGACGCGCACGGCTCGACGTCTGAGCATCTGCTCTCCAAGAAGCCGCTGGAATTGTGCCTGTCGTGCCACGGCAAATCCGTCAAGTCCGACGGCCGCACGCTCATCGACATCGCGCAAAAGCTCGAGGACAACCCGCGACGCCACGGTCCGGTCGGCGAGGGCGACTGCGCGACGTGCCACAGCCCCCATGGTGGAGAGCAGTTTCGCCTGCTGGCGGGCGCTTACCCGTCCACTTTCTACTCTCCATTCAGCGAGGATGCGTACGCGCTGTGCTTCACCTGCCACGATGTGGAGGCGTTCGAGGACGAAGAAACCGACGAGTTGACCGACTTCCGAAACGGCGAGCGAAACCTGCACTTCCTCCACGTCAACCGCGAGACCAAGGGCCGGACCTGCCGCGCCTGCCACGACGTCCACGCAAGCCGGCACCCCAAACACATCACCGACAACGTCCCATTCGGCGCGTGGTCGCTCCCGATTCAGTTTGTCAAAAACGAGAACGGCGGAAGTTGCGCTCCAGGCTGCCACAACCAGTACCGCTACGATCGAGAATCGCCGGTCACCAACATCCCGAAACCGTAACGGAAACCCGCCAGGACGCCCCGTTTCTCCGTTTTATCCGCCCACTCGGCGTAACCAGAACGCCCCGACATAGCCGCAAACGAGAACCGCGGATTCCCAACTACGAAAAAAACCGAGATTCGGTTCTCGATTCCAGGAATCGACGACACGCTGACCCTGGCGATAGAGGACCATGCGCGAAACTCAAATCCACGTAAGTCATTTTAGTATAGTCATTTACATCATGAAAAACGTCCTGCAGCAGGTCGGAAAGTCGGGCTGGCATAGGAAATGCTCCAACTGTCCGGTGCACGACCCGGGCAAGGCATTGCTGCCTGCGGAGGGCATCACCGGGTTCGACGCAGTCGGGTGAGACTATCGCGAACGCAGCCTGCACGAAGTTTGGTTAGCACGGCAGCGCGTCCGCAATCAGGTGAAAGTTTTGGAGGTTACTACGATGAGAAACGCGATCCAGATCATGCCGGTCCTAGTTGGTGTTCTGTTGGCAACGACCGCTTTGGGGCAGATCGTCCCGGGTACTCCGGGCACTTATCCCTCAGAGAGCGTTCTGAACTCGCCCCACAACCTCAACAACTACCCCGGCGTCACCATTCCGGGCAACCAGGTCTGCCTTCCCTGCCACACGCCGCACAACGCCTTGCTGTCCGGCGAGCAGAACATTCTGTGGAATCATGCGGTTACGGCTGAGACCTTTGTCATGTACAGCAGCACGGCCGGTCAGCCGGAAGCGCCGAGCAAGCTCTGCCTCAGTTGCCATGACGGTGTGACCGCCATCGACAACTACGGCGGAAGCGGCGGCACCGGACTCACCATCAGCGGCGGCGCGGCGCTGGGAACGGACCTGTCGAACGATCACCCGATCGGCATCGAATACCCGACGGCGCTGCCGGGCGAGTTCAACGATCCCGCGACGTTCGCCCCCGGCATCAACAGCGGTCCGGGCGTCTCGCTCGTGGACTTCGCCGGTGTGATGCGGGTGGAATGCACCTCCTGCCACAACGTGCACAACAACGGTCTGGGATCGTTCCTCCGCGTGCCGGTACAGGAGAGCTACATCTGCCTCCAGTGCCACATCAAGTAGCACGAACGCCGGGAGGCAGGGTCCCCCGACGCAATGGAATATCCAGACGAAGCACACGTCCGCGGCACGCGGGCGTGTGCTTCGCCCTTTTCTGACCCGAAGAATCGTCGGACCCCGCTATCGCGCCGCCGGGCGGAGAATTGACATGTATGCCCGCCAAGGTCCCACGTTCTCGCGGTATTGAAACGCCATCGCCTTGGCGATCTGCGCCGTGTGATTGAGATCGTGCACCACCCAGTCCGCGATCAGTTTCTCGAGCGTAACGCGACCGAGTGCCGGATGCTCGCCCTCCAACGACAGTTGTTCCCGCGTCAGATTCAAGCCACCCAGCGTATCGATGTTCTCCGCCCGAAGACGCGAAAACGTATCCAGCAACACGCCGATCGAATCGCCGTCGTCGGCCTCGTACATGGCACAGCGGTCGAACGGGTCGAATGGTCGCGACGCACCGTGCGTGAGAATGATCCGAGTTCGTGGGATCCAGTCCGTCCGCTCGCCGTGAATCAGATGCCCCACGACGTCGAACGCACTGAACGTGTCCGCGCCGTAGTTTCCGCGCACCCAACCGTCGGCCACGCCCTCCAGCAGCGAACGCACCACCGCCGGCGTGTTGCGCAGAACGCCTATCGCTTCATCAAGCTCGAATTCCATGGTCCGCCCCCGTGGAATCGCCCGGTGACTCCGGTCGTCCCTGTGATCATGACCGGCGCTTGCCGCCGTCGCGCACATCGAACAGGTCCGGCTGATAGTCGTCGACGTACCCGCGCGTCTGAAAGTAGGCGAACAGAGCGTCGATGCTGTCGAACGTCTTCGTCGCCGTGGCCGTGATAAACGGAGAAGGCTCGACCTGCGGCGTCCAAATGACGTAGACGTCTTTTGTCGCCTCGAACGCGTGCTGCAACTCGCGCTCGACGCCGGACGACAGACCCGGCTTGCCCCCGGGCAGTTCCGGAATGTAGCTGACGATCATGTCCGACTGGTCGATCAGCATGAAATCCCGCGCGTAAATCTGCGCGTCGATGTCGTGGGCCACCTCCGTGACATCGGACACCCTCAGCGCGATCTCGCGACCGTTCACCTCGAGTCGCAGTTCCTCCTCCCCGCGCTGTGTCGCGGCGCCCGCTTTGAACAACAGGTCCTTCTCGTCGAGATCGCCCGGATCGAACGTGATGAAATGCTCGCTCAGCCGCCTGCGAAAATGATCGATCTCCGCCAGGACCGCGGGCATCTCCATGACGTGCGTCATCGGGAACGACGGGTACACCCGCTTGCGGTGCGACTCGAACATCAAACGGTAGACGGTCCTGGCCGTCACCGTCGCGTCCCCGCGCGTCACGATGTAGCAGCAGCCGTACCCTTTGACCGCCTCGGCCATCGCCTGCGTGACCACGGTTTCCTCTTCGCGCCACACGAGGATGTCCTTCAAGGTGTGACGAAGGTCGTGCTCGCGCGTGAGACGTTCGTGTATGACGTCCAGATTGTCGATCAGCGTGATGTAGAGGTCGGCGTCCAGCTTGACCATGTCGGCGTGATCGCACGCGGGAAACAACCCGTGCTTCCACCGGAACGTGGCGTGCGTGTTGACGATCAGGTTCCCGCCCGTTTGCGCGTGGGCGATGATGTCCTTGAAAACGCTCCGGCGCAGTTGTTCGAGATGCCGCTTCGACAGATCGAGGATGCGCCCCGACGCGACATCCGGCGCTTCGGCGTACATCCGGTCGCCGACGTGAATCACATCGACTGCCCGACCGTTCTCGCGGGCAGTTTCGGCGACTCGCTGCAAGAATGCCTTCTTATCGAGCCCGACCTGCCCGGTGACCACGACGCGAATGCCGCGCTTCGGGTCCGAATGCAAAAGAGGCTGAACGTCTCGTTCGTCGGGTGACATCGCTGGCTCGGGGCGATTGAATGATGCGTCGGCGCTGACGACTATTCCGCCGGCTCGGCGAGCAGAAGGACGCAGTAGACACCGTAGGCGCCACCGTGACGCACCGCGATGCCCGCCCGCGTAAACGCCGGGTCCATCAACACGTCGCGGTGGGCGTCACTCGCCATCCATGCGTCGATGATCGCGGGCGCGTGCGAGATTCCGGCGGCGAGGTTCTCGCCGACCGTGTAGTACTCGTAGCCGGCCGCTGTGACCCGCTCCACCAGGCTGTCGCCCGTCCGCGGATTGACATGACCGAAAAACGAATCATCGATCATCGAGCAGGCGTATCGCGTGGCGATCGCGCTGAGTTCGGGATCCAACTCGACGCCGCCGATCTCGAAGCGCTCGATATTCATCAACCGGAACATCTGGTCGGCCGTCTGCTCCGCATCGGAGGGCGCGTTGCAGTCCTGACTCTTGGCTTGCGGTGTCGCTTTATCCTCGGCGACCGCTTCGGCAGGCGAACCACCGAGCAGACCGGCGCCGCCAACGTCACACCCGGCGAGAAAACCCACCAGTGCAAGTAAACACCAGGACCGTCTTGACGTCGCGATTCTCAGCATGACTCCGTTCAGCTCGCAGCCCAAACTAGCCGTCCATACCCACTGGCAGTGTAGCCCATCCCGAGGGTCCACACAAGGAAACAGCCGCAGCGGCTTCGTAACCAATTGTCAATCAAGCAGGTACGTCGATCCTGCGGAACAGGAGAATCGTAATATCGTCGGGCTGCCGACCATCCTTGAAGAATCCCGACTGGTCCTGCACCAGCTCATCGAGGGCCACCGCGGCGGCCTGACCGAAACCGTCGCCGATGCTCTCCACGAACCGCTCCTCCCCCAACGGCTCCCCTCCGGCATCACATATCGAAAAGCAACCCGCCGTGTACAGCGCCAGCGTCTCGCCCACACCCACGCGAGTCGTTTTCGGACCGTACGCGAATCCGCGAACGGACCCCGCCGCCGGAGCCGCCTCGTCCGCGAGAGTGCGGCATTCGCCACGACTGTCGACAAGTGAAAAACCAATGTGTCCAGCAGTACTGTACTCGGTCGCGCCCGTCTTCGGGTTCATGACGATCATCACCGCCTGCGTCGCGCACGGAGCCCGGTCCTCGCTCAGCATCCAGTTGAAAGAACGCAGGAAGATGTGCGCCGGGTCGGCGTGCAGCCCCGCGACGCGGAAGGCGGCGCGGCACTCCGCCATCGCCAGCGCGCACCGCGTCGGTTCGCCCGACACGTTCGCCACAAGCACGGCCGCCAGTCCGTTGGGCAGACGCATCACGTCATAAACGTCACCGCCGCGATCGAGACCCGGCTTGCAGTACACCGCGAGCTGCAACCCGGGCCACTGCGGCACCGTCGCCGGGTCCATTCGTGTTTGAATCTCTCGCACGAACGTCAGCTGCCCGTCGCGCACCGACTCGTGAATCCGGATCTGGTCCAAGACGAGCCGCTCGAGCTGCCCCGCGATCAGCGACGCGTGAAGCGTGAGGCGGTCCAGGTCGGCCTCTGCGAACGGCTCAGCGTCCTTCTTGCGATCAACGTACAAGAGCCCGAGTTCCCCGCGCCCGCACTTCAGCGGAACCACCAGCACCGAACCGACACCGGCCTGATGCGCGTCCGGCAGGCAGATGAACTGCCCCGCCTCCAGACACCGATAGGCATAGTTCTCAAACCCCGGCGGCTCGCCGGTCGTCTTACCCTCCTTGTTGCGACCCTGCACGAATTCAAAACGCCCGTAGCTGTTCCGGCGGACGCCGACGAACGCCAGCCGCCCCCCGAACCGCTCCAGCAAGGTGTCCAACGCCAGGTCGACCAGCTTCGCAAAGTCGGTGCAGTCACCCAGACGCGCCGCAATATCCGGCAACTCACGACAGCGGCCGCCGTGCAGCGTCACGGGGTCGGAGGCGTGCTTGATCACCGCGGCCGGCGGCAACGGATGCGCGCGAAGCCGCGAGGCCTCTTCCGTCACCACGGACGTCGTGGGCGGCTTCTCTTCGAAGTGTTCGCCGGCCGCACGGTAGATGGCGATGGTGAATTGGAGCACCGTGATCTCGTCGGCGTGCTTGATGCCCGCTCGATCGATCACCGCGTGGCCGTTCAGCAGGGTCGAGTGGTTCGCCGCCGCGTTCTCGATGGACCACGTGCCGTCGGCGTTCGCGACCAGCGCCGCCTGATTCGCCTGCACCCGACTGTCGGGAAGGTGGATGTGGCAGGACTTACCCGACCCGATCGTGATGCGTTTGGTATGGAAGACCTCCGATTTGATGAGGTCGTTGCCGTCGCGAACGAGAATCCGCATACTGCCCTCGCGCAGGTTCCGCCTCTTGTACCCGGCGCCCTCTCGGGCGCCCTCCATATCAAGTATATCACCACCACAAATGCCCGACCACCGCGAACGTGCCTGCCCCGGAGACTCGTTCGCTCGACGCCATCAGTGCTCATACACCCCTGGAAGAACGTCGAGGAGGCGGCTTCGTTTCGCTTGCGCCAGGATAGCTTCGTGGAGGAGGATGTGGTGTATTGAAGCATGCTGAAACCTCCAGTTGGGATCCTGCGGGTAATTAACCGCACAGCGCAGAGTGGTCAGAACCGCGCCCGGTCAGGAAGCGGCCACGCGCGCATGAGGCGTTTGCGAGGGTTCGAGGCCGCTCCTTAACTGTCGCGGTTCTGCCAGTGTGTCAACCTCGCGCCGTACTGTTAATCCCGCCCGGCAAGAGCCGGCCAACAGCCGGAAGCGAGTTTTGCGTGCCGGCGGAGCTATCCGCCCTGAGAAGCGCAAGCAGCGAGTGGATGGGCTCATTTGAAAGTCACACTGCAATCCCGTCGATCCCTGGGCGCCCGCCCTGACGCCAACCGCGCCCCTTGCCATGCGCGTCGCGCACGCCCAGAATGCTCCGGGCATCTCATCGTGGCGTTGCGAAGTACAAGGACCGAGCCCATGCACTGCGTCGCATTAGTAACAGACATGATATTCGAGACGAAGATCCGCTCGACGGCAGGAGCGGTCGGCGTGAATCTGACCACGGCCGCCTCCACCGACGAACTGCGGAACGCGATGGACGAGCACGACCCCGGGCTCGTACTGATAGACCTCAACGAAGTCGGCGGCTCGCCCATCGAAGCCATCGCGCTGGCCAAGGGGCATCAATCGTGCCCCTACGTGCTCGCCTACTGCTCACACGTCCAGACCGATTTGCGGCACGCGGCCGAGCAGGCCGGCGCCGACAAGGTTTGGCCACGCTCGCGGTTCGCGACCCAGCTTCCGCTTCTGTTTCAGGACCTGCTCGATGATGTGCAATTGGGCTGACACCCTCCGCGCGCCGGACGACGCCGGATCGCGACCGGGAGCTTACCCGCCGTGATGATTCGCGAGCCCGCGGTGGCGGGCACCTTCTATCCCGGTGACAACGACGCGTGTCGCCGCTCCCTCGATGAGTGCTTCGAGACCCCCGCGCCACGCGCAACCGTCGATGGTCGAATCGTTGGCGGGCTCGTGCCGCACGCCGGGTGGATGTGCAGCGGACGCGTCGCCGCGCAGGTCGTCTCCGCCATCGCCGACCAGCGAACGCCCGAAACCTTCGTGATCTTCGGAGCCGTGCATCACCTTCGCGGAACCAGCGCGGCCATCTTTCCCAGCGGCCGATGGGATTTCCCCTCGGGGTCCATCGCCATCGATGCCCGCCTCGCCGAGCGCATCATGGGCCACACCAATCTCATAGCGGAAGATCCGTACGCCCACGAGCCGGAACACTCCATCGAGGTTCAAGTTCCATTCATCCAGCGACTCTTCCCCAAAGCGAAACTGCTCCCCGTCATGGTGCCCCCGTCCGCGCGCGCCGCCGAGATCGGTGAAGCCGTGGGCAGGACCATCGACGCCTACCGATCCGACGCCGTCGTGCTCGCGTCGTCCGACCTTACGCACTACGGCAGGCGCTTCGCCTTTACGCCGAAGGGCACCGGTCCCGAAGGGCTCGACTGGGCCAAGAACGTCAACGACCGCCGCATCATCGATCGCGTTCTCGCGCTCGACGCCGATGCCATCGTCCCCGAGGCCACACGCAACCGAAACGCCTGCGGAAGCGGCGCTATCGCGGCGCTCATCGGTGCGTCGAAGATCCTCGGCGCCGAGAGAGGTGTACTACTCGATCACACGACCAGTGCCGAGACCATCGGTCCCGACCCCGCCAACAACGCCGTGGGCTACGCTGGAATCGTCCTCACCACCCGCTGATGCCGTTTCCAAAAGGACATCATGACTTTTTGTGATTCTTGGGGAGCAGGCCAACGGGCAGTGATGCCCGTAAGTCACGCCGTAATCTAGGGTTGCGACCAATCGGGGTGACTGGATTCGAACCAGCGACCTCTGCGTCCCGAATCGCCTTTTTACGCTCAAAAAACGGCCTCAACCGCCTTTTTGATACTACCAGAGCGGGTAGTCCATTGCAAGTGTTGCATTGTTTTTACCCAATTTCACCCGTTTGCGGGTAGACTACCCGCTAGGTGTCAAGGTGTGGCACTTTCAGTCGTCGCGGATGTCCGCGACCAGCTTGGCGTCCCGGCGGATGGTCTTTTCGGATACGCCGTGGGTAGCGGCGATCTCTTTAGATGATCGACCCAAAGGGACATTTTGTCCCTTTGGTTTTTGGTTTCCGCCTTTTGGTTTCTTCACTCCGTTATACAGCCGTCCGCGCAGAACCCTCGCCTGGTCCGCCGTGAGTCGAGGCGAGTTGCTCGGCGGAGGTAAAGCTCTGGACATTTTGTCCATCGCTTCCGTTGCGCGCCTTACCCTTGCCGCCGCTCATCGCCATGCGTCCGGCGTGCGCGCCAATTCGCATAACCACCAGGCCGCGGATGTAATCAACTCGATCTTTTCGCCGACGTCGCCCGGGTATTCGTCAAACGAATTGACCGCGTCGACCAGGTGTTGAGTCAGCAGCCGGTAGGTGTCCACGCTGACGGGTATCGGCTCGACCACCGTCAGCCACTCGGCCGCCTTTTCCTGTTCGCGTCGTCCCTTGGCCAGTTGAGAGCCGCGCCGCGCCAATGCGTCAGCGCTCATCGGTTTCGGTCCACGTTGTCCCATGAGTCCACCTTTCAATTGAGGTTGAAACTTTTGAAAGAAAAAACGCGCCCTGCGGGACGGTCTAGCGCTAAG
>JAJDDR010000207.1 GCA_029260255.1 Phycisphaerae bacterium | reverse complement strand
ACTTCGTGATCCATGAGAGAGCCTCCTGCTCAAGTTACGAACAACCCTATCCATGCCCGTAACATCCCACAAGATGCCCCGTCGCGCCATTAAAGTGTGGCGCGAATTACTCCGCCGTGCCACTGGAAATGGTCACACCCTGTCGAGCTCGAAGGTGCCGTACGGGTTGACGTGGCTGTGGATGAGCGGAGTCAGCGCTCGGAAATCCTCGTCCGCCAGCGATCATGGCGATCGTCGCGGTCGCGGCCTTGGCTGCGTACAGCTACTGGGCGGCGACGGTTGGAAAGAGCTTCGCCCGCGAAGTTATCGCCGAATGAATTTGGCGATCGCCTGTTTGACAGGCAGACAATAGTAACGCAGAACGAGCGGACGAGTCCCCAGTCAGTCCCCAGCAAATGCGGTCTACAAACGGCTGCAACGGTCAAGAGTGGTCTTGTTGAGTCAGTTCGTATCCGCAGCATCTACCGGAGGTTATGAGTTAAATCGTTGTCAAATCAAGACTTACGAAATAGGGGGACACGGAATTCGATTCCCCCCGCCCGGCGCGCGCAAACAAACGCCAGCAAAGGACTTGCAAGCGATCGAAAACGGGTACTCACTCAGTACCCACCCCTACGGGCGGCGACTATGACCCGCAATGGGCTGCATGGACGAACAGACGCGCGTCGAAGCGATCATGCTTCGCCCTGGTCGATGTCGCGGATCTGCCCTCCGCGACGAATCGCTTGGTCCCCAAATCGATCGCGGATTGTGTCCACGGATTGGTCCAGCGCTTGGCTGTCGTGGTTCGGGTTCTCAAATAGACCGAGTTGCCGGTCTCCGCAACCGGAGAACTGTGACACGCCGACACCGATCAGACGAACAGGCGGAGGATTCTGTCGTTCCCACGCCGCAAACAGCTTCGACACGAGCTGCCAAAGGACATCGGTTTCGTCGGTTGGATCCTGAGCTGTCGCGCGTCGTGTGATCGTCGTGAAATCGGCGCTCCGAATCTTGAGCGTCACCGTTCGTGCTCTGAGGCCATGACGACGAAGCCGATGTGCGACGTGATCCGTTTGATCAAGGATAACAGCACGCAAGTGGTCATGGTCTGAAACGTCGATCGGAAAAGTGACCTCATGGCTGATGCTTTTCGCCGCGCGATCGGGAACGACCGGCCGGTCATCGATACCGCGAACCAATTGCCAGAAACGCTCGCCCTGCTGGCCGAACAGTTTCTGCCACTCAGTCAGCGACAGGCGGAGTGCATCGCCGAACGTGTGGATAGCCATCCGTTCGAACCGCGGGAGCGTCGCTTTACCAACTCCCCACATGCGCGAAATCGGCAACGGGTTAAGGAAGTCGCGGACTCCATCCTGCGAAACGATGACAAGTCCATCCGGTTTCCGCTGATCGCTCGCGAGCTTCGCGAGGAACTTGTTCGATGCGACTCCGACGGACGCGGTCAGGCCTGTGCGTTCGCGTATTTCTTGCTTCAGCTTTGCTGCGATGACGTCGGGTGGGCCGAGGAGTCGAATCGAACCCGTTATGTCAAGAAACGCCTCGTCAACCGAAAGGGACTCGACCAGGGGAGTGAATTGCTCAAAGACATCAAAGACCTGCTGGGACACTTCCGAATACCGCGCCATTCGCGGTCGAACGATAACGGCCTGCGGACAGAGCCTAATCGCGCTGGCCATGGGCATCGCGCTGTGGCAGCCGAAACGCCTTGCCTCGTAACTTGCTGTCGAGACGACGCCTCTTCCTTTGGGATCGCCACCGACGAGCACCGGGTTGCCGCGCAGCTCCGGCCTGTCGAGCTGCTCAATCGCGGCAAAGAACCCGTCCATATCAGCGTGAATGATGTGTCGATGATCTTGGTCGTTCACGGCATTCATCTTAAGGCGACGGCAAACGGCAAGCGAGCCGTGTCGGTTGACGCAGGGATTCTCGGATCCGTGGTCGGGCACCGACAATGATTGAGCGGTGCCCTCGTGGTACGGAGGTATGAAGATGAACAAAGAAGATCTTGAACGAGTAGTCACTGAAGTTGCGGCGCGCCTGGACGCGCTTCTTGATAAGCCGTCTGAGCATGAACGCAAGGCATAGTAAGCGGCGAAGATCGCGTACGTCGCTCACGGCTCCGACTCGATCTGTTCAACTGAATTGATTAGCGCATTGATCGCGGCGCGTATCGGCGGCGATAGAATCGGCCAAGTCTCGATGATTCGATGCAGATCGGTGTCGATCGAAGCCATCCAATCCGCCGAGTATTCCGCCGAGATGGCATTGTCCTGTGACGTAAGTTGTTGTCGATTCAATGGTTGTGACGTTTCCGCCGCGGCCTTCAAAGCCAACGCTGCGACCGCCAGCCTGGCCGGGAGGATTTCACCGGGCGCCGACGTTCCGTACAACGCGGCGAGCCGCCGGAAGGAGAGCGCATGTTGGTGGCCGCCTACCCCGATCCCAATCAGCAGACGAGCCTTTGCGAGGGGCGCTGGATACTCATCGCGAGCGCCGCAAGACCACACCAAGCGAGACGCCAAGCACCGCGCCGCCTGTAGACGCCCTCCGGACGTCCAAGCTCGCTCCAGCCGGTTGCCGCGACGACGACCGAGCGCCAGCCCTGTCCTCGGGCGTCAGAAAAGTGCCAAGAAAAAATCGCTCGCTCGGGAAAGGTTGCCCACCAACAGCGCCAACTCCACACATCGGAAGCTGCGGCGATTGACTCGGACCGCTGACATGCAGCGGTCTACGAGACTGCCAAACCAGGATTCCGGGTGAGCACGGAATCCACTTTCAGGAGATCACCAATGATCGATTCAACCACATGTTCGAAAAAGGTTCTTGCTGCTGCGGTATTCGCTGCCGCAACTTTCGTTGCGGGTCCGTCCTACGGACAAAGCTGTGCCAGCAATTGTGGAGGATCGGCGGGAGGGTGCTGGTGCGACGAAGCATGCACCGGGTACGGCGACTGTTGCCCCGACTACTATGTGTTTTGCACAAGTTCGCCGGACTGGGAGGAACCGTCTGGTCCATGTGCCCCGTACCCAGATTATGACCCGAATAAGGACTATTGCGGACCGTGGGCCATAGATCTCAACCCTGATGTAGGAGATTGCCTCAACTGCGTCTGCTACTTGCACGACTCCTGCTACAACGAACAAGGCGTTTCAGTACCCTGCTATTGGAGCGGCCATTCGTCCAGTTGCGATGATCCCTTTTTCTTCGGCCCTGATGGTGCTTACGCCTGCCAAAACAGCGGCGAGTGCGGCTACTGGTGTCGACGCGTTATCGAGCGGGCTGAATTGCTTTATAGTGTACGGCCAGTTTCTGGAGACTGGAACTACTGCTCCGGTCTCTGCCCCTGTGGGATCGGCGAGGGGGACTGCGATGGTGACGGCAGCACGCAGTGCGAGCCCGGGCTTGTTTGTATGCACAACGTCGGTGCGAGCTATGGATTCGGCAGCGAGGTAGATGTTTGTGAGGCACCGGACGGGGGAGGAGGCGACAGCGACGGCTGCGTAGGTCACTGTGGGGGCAAGGGCGGAGATTGTTGGTGCGACGACGCATGCGCAGGATACGGTGACTGTTGTGGTGACTATAACCAGGTCTGCGGCGGCTAGGGCTATACCGTGGTCATGCTGACAGCTCGCACGTTGCTATCGTGCCCGTCTGCGTACGCTGGCAGCGAAAAGGAGGCAAACCCAACCGCATCAAGCGTTGAGGATGCCACGATTATTCTCGATGTCTGGGACGCCGACCTTCTTCCCGACGACTGGGAAATCGATGTCGGTCTTGATCCGACCGATCCAAGCGACGCCGAGGCCGACATTGACCTTGGTGGTCTCCCGAATCTCCCAGAGTTCATCCTGGGGCTCGATCCGTTCAACGCTGATACGAACGGAAACGGGAACGACGATTAGACCGAAGCTGGGACGATGCAGGAACTCTTCGAGACTCCCAAAGGTGAGTAACAAGGCAGCAGGGAATCATAATAATGTGTAGCTTTCGCAAGACTCTTCAGCAGAGGCATGCCGTACTCCCGGTGGTTCATGTGGCTTCCGTCAAGCAAGCGCTCCAAAACGCAGAGGTTGCGTTTGGAGCCGGCTCGGACGGTGTCTTCCTTATTAACCATGGGATGCAGGCTGACGAACTATTGAGCATCTATGCGCGTGTACGCCAAGTGTTTTCCGAAGAGTGGATCGGAGTCAACTGCCTCGGGCGCGATGCTATCGAAGTTTTCGAGTGCATTCCTGAAGGGATCAACGGTGTTTGGACTGACAACGCTGGAATCGATGAAGAGCTGGATGAACAACCGTTCGCCCGGCAGGTCACTTTACGTCGCCAACAGAAAAACTGGATCGGGCTCTATTTTGGGGGTGTTGCCTTCAAGTACCAGCGTGCGGTTGACGATCTTTCGAAGGCCACTCGAATTGCCGCTAAACATATCGATGTCGTTACTACAAGCGGACCGGGCACCGGCAAGTCAGCCTCTGTTGACAAGATCGGGAAGATGAAATCCGCCTTGGGCGATCATCCACTCGCTATCGCAAGTGGCATAACCCCCGACAACGTCACGCACTACCTCGATTACGCCGATGCCTTCCTGGTTGCCAGCGGTATCAGCACAAGCTTCATCAATCTAGATCCACCAAAGGTGAAGGATTTGATCGACATCGTGCGAGCACACGTTCACAACCCGCTCCACGCCGGGGGACATTCGTTCGAGTAATGCGATAAAAATCGCGACCACCAAACGGTGGTTGGACTGGCGAAGTTGATTTCAGCCGGAGACGACGCCAACGATCTCGGGACGAGCTTGGTTGCCCCATATCCAGCCGTATCGCACAGATGCACTGTCCAAGCGGCTCGTTCACGTGGGAGCTCCTCATCGGGCTGCGCGGTAGTGGCCGAACACGTGCCCTGTCTTCGGGCGTCAGAAAACTGCCCAAAAAACGCCCGATGCAGAAAGGTCGCCCACTGACACTGCCAACTCCATACATCGGACGCTACGGCGATTGATGAGGACCGCTGACTGGCAGCAGTTCACGGATACCTAGACCTGGATTTCGAGCAAAGGAGATCTCTTATGTCCATCGAGATTGAGAAACTTGACAATACGGAACTGGCGAAAGTCACCGGCGGTTTCGGCGTTGGTCACGGATTGCTAGGCATGGGAGCAGAGTACATCCTGCGGCGTGGCTGGCGTCCCCGCAGTCGTTTTTGGCGACGCTTCAAGGACTCTCTGATTGGGCCGAACAACTACGGGGAGTACATGAGGCTGATCTAACTCTGCTTTGAGCGATACTCGTACCAAGCGAGCCGTCCGTGCAGATTCGTGGCGGGCACTATCCGCGTTAGGCGAATCTGCCGTCTGCCAGACGGCTGGCGCCGCCAAGAGCTTGCTGACGGCGGACGATCGAGACCGGTGGCGATTTTGGACTGGGTGAACAGCGGTGGTCTTCGGGATACGCAGCTGCGCTGTAAGCGCCCACGGGCACCATGGTGCTCGCGGTGGGGCGGCCGGGCCGGGCCGGGTCGCGGGGTGCGTTCAGTGCGTGGACTTGGGGGTGTGACGCCGACGTGCGGCGCGGCGATACTGTTTGCGATCGGCGCGGTCGCGA
>JAJDDR010000206.1 GCA_029260255.1 Phycisphaerae bacterium | reverse complement strand
CGGATTTGCCGGTCCTCGTCGCGTTCTGAGTTGATCTGCCCGACGATCTCGGACACCTCCGCGATGTTGATCTGCGTGAGATCCGGGTTTACCGGCGTCTCGAAGTAGACCACGCGCGTGTTGTCGGTGATCGCAGCCATTAGCTTCTCGGAGTCGCACAGGTTGACCAGGCTGACGCCGATGTTCAGACGCGGATACCAGTTCGTCAGCAGGGAGTAGGTGCACCCGTAGAGAACGTCGTGGGCGACGAGGTGGTCGCCGGCGCGGGTGAGCACGCCGATCGCGGCACTGATGGCAGACATCCCCGACGCGAAGCAGAGGGACATGTCACCGCCTTCGGCTACGGCGAGGTTTTCTTCGAGCATGGAGCGGGTCGGCTCGTCGAGTCGATCGTAGATGTAGATCGGTAAACGCTTCTCACCGGCGGTGGCTTCGTGCGCAAACTCGACGAACCCCTGGGCGCCGCGTTCGACGGAGCTGAGGCGAAACGTCGCGCTGGATGTCAGGGGGGGCACGACGTGATGATCGTAATCCCAACTGGCGCTGCGACCGATTCCGTGGATAAGCCGCGTGCGGATTTGATGGCGTCGTTGGGGTTTCGCGTCGTCGGGTTGGGGGTCGTCTGTTCCCATCGTCGTCCTCTCCACCGCGGGTCGATCGCGCCTGGCGAACCCGGAGCACGCGCCGTTCCCGCGGGGCGGGCAAGACCGGGAGACTTTTGGAAGGAAAAAGGAAGAAAAATAGGAGTCGGCGGCACCCTCGTGTGTTCGGGCCGGAGAGGGGTGTGAGGGCTAAACGCCGCCGACTCCAAAACTCAACTATTTCGTTCTGTTCGGGCCTCCGCAACAACGACGCAGCCGTCATCCGGCCGCGAGCGTGCGGGAGATCACCCCACCGGTCCGTCGATCCGCGCCAACGCGACAAATCCGGCGAAAAAAATAGCCGGGGCTGGCGGCACCCTCGTGTGTTCGGGCCGGAGGGGGGATTGCAATGAGCGAGGGCTCGAAGCCGCCAATCCCGGCAGTGCCCTGTATGCTAGCACGATCCGTGCCAGATCCGGATAACCGAATACGACCGAATATCACCCCGAACCGTCCGATCCGTGCGGCATTTCACGCCATGTTTGCGGCATTTGCCACCACCTGACCGCACCCTCCATCGGCTGCGGGGCGGAACGCCTCCAGTCAATCCGGTTAATCCTGTGAATTGTTGTGAAACAGGGAATACCCGGGCGCGGCACAGGCGTGAGATCACCGACTGCAACGTTTGCACAAGGTGGGATTCATCAGAGTAGACCGTGCTTTTCGAGACGATACCGAAACGTGTCACGTGAGAGCTTGAGGAGCTTGGCGGCTTTGGTCTGGTTGTTTCCCGCGCGCGAGAGGGCCTGTTGCAGGAGCTGCCGTTCAAAGCTCTCAAAATCGATACCCCCGGGCGGGAGTTTCAGGCTTTGGATTTCCGTTTCGGTAGCGGCCGGTCCCATTCTTCCCAGCACGATATCGTCCGCATCGATTGTGGGTCCCTTGCAGAGGAGGACCGCGCGTTCGCAGACGTTACGCAGTTCGCGGACGTTGCCCGGCCAGTGATACGCCGATAGCTTGTCATGGGCCGTCTTGGATATTTTCGTGATTTCCTTTTTAAACTCGGTCGCGAAGTTTGCGACGTAGTACTGCGCGAGAAGCCGCAGGTCGTCTCCTCGCTCGTGCAGCGGCGGCAAATCGATGGGGACGACGTTGAGGCGGTAGAGGAGGTCGCGACGGAACGCCCCTTCCTCGACGGCCTTTTCGATGTCACGATTGGTTGCCGCGAGGATGCGCACGTCCACCCGGATTTCTTCAGTGCCACCAACACGGCGAAACGTACGATCTTCCAGAAACCGCAGCAGCTTGCCCTGCAGCGATGCAGGCATGTCGCCGACTTCGTCGAGGAATACGGTTCCGCCGTCGGCCAATTCGAACAGGCCTTTCTTCTGTGAACGGGCGTCGGTGAACGCCCCGCGCTCATGCCCGAAGAGCTCACTTTCGAGCAGGCTCTCGGAAATAGCCGTGCAGGTGATGTTCATGAACGGCTTGGGAGCGCGGTCGGAATTGTAGTGGATGACCTTGGCGAAGAGGTCCTTTCCGGTGCCGGTCTCTCCCCGCAGGAACACGGTCGTCGCGCTGCTCTGGGCGATCTCGTTGACCACATCGAACAGGCGAAGCATCGACGGGTCCTTGCCGATGATTCGGTCGAACCCGTACTCATGCTGGAGATGACGGCGCAGCTCCCACACTTCACGCCGCAACTGCGTCGTCTCGAGCGCCTTCTCGATCGTCAGCAGCAGGAGGTCCATCTGAAACGGCTTCGGCACGTAGTCGTAGGCGCCAAGTTTGATGGCTTCCACAGCGTCCTCGATCCGACTATAGGCCGTCATCATGATGACCACGACGTTCTGGTCGGATTCGCGCAGCCTACGGAGAATCTCCAGACCGGTGACGTCGGGCAGCTTGTGATCGAGCATGATGAGGTCGAACTGTCGGGATTCGATATAATCGAGACCGGTTCGACCGCGCTCGGCCTCGGTAACCTGGTATCCCTTCTGCTCGAGCTTCTGGCGCAATGACCAGCGGATCAGTTTTTCGTCTTCGATGATTAGAACCTGAATCGCCACGACTCGAATACCACCCTAACTGCTTGCACTCTGCCTACGCGGAAGATCCACCACCGCACGCGTGCCGCGGCCGACCTCGCTCTCGAGAGTGATGCTGCCCTTGTGCGCCTCGACAATACTCTGACAGATGGACAATCCCAAGCCCGTCCCCTTGGCTTTGCTGGTGAAGAACGGCTCGAACGCCCGCGCCCGGATCGTGTCGTCCAGCCCGTGCCCGCTGTCCCGAACGGCCAGCGACACCTTGTCGTCGTCGAACGCCGTGGTCACGGTTACGGCGCCGCCGCCGACGCAGGCCTGGGCGGCGTTCAGCACGAGGTTCATCACCAACTGCTCGATTTTGGCCTCGTCGGCCTGAATCTTCGGCATGGTGTCGGTGTTCACGTAGTCGATCGGGACACCCTGAACCGTGGGTTCCTCTCTCAAGACGGTGAGAATCCTGCGCACGGTGACGTCGACGTTGCATGACTCGAAACGCGGGTCGCTGGGGCGGGCGTACACCAGCAGGTCTTTCACGACCGCGTCGAGACGGCTGATCTGGCCCATGACCTCCGCGAGGACGGAGCTGTGCGGATGGTCGGCGCCAAGTCCTTCGCGGATGATCTGGATGGCGCCGCTGATCCCGGCGAGGGGGTTCTTGATCTCGTGGGCGAGCGAAGCTGCCAGCTGACCGATGCCGGCCAGGTGTTCGGCCCGCGTGAGCTTTCGCTCGACGGCCTCTCGTTCACGCTCCTGGACGCGCTTGGAGTAGCTGGCTTTGTAGGACTCCAGCATGACGCCGAGTTCCAGCGCGAGCAGCTTGTGCAGGGACTGGATCTTCGAATCCGCGTCGGGAACGTCCGCCCGCCGGATCGCGTCGACCAGCCCGGCGCGGATCACTTCGGTGGCGGTGATCATGTAGTGTTGCGCGAGACCGACCCGCACGTGCGCCCGGCCGATGCGGCACCGCGAGTCGAAGTACTCCGCCCCGTACTCGCCGGTGAACAGTGTCGCGACCCACTTGCGGAGGGCCTCGCGCTGTCGGGCGATCTGTTCCGCACCGCCGGTAAACGTGGCGATCGCGGCCGGGTGCCGCGCGGCCACCTTGTAGAACTCGTCGACGATGTCGTCCATGCGCGGCGTGACCGCGGGCAGCAGCCCCTTCAGCGCCCGCGCGTCGTCCGCGCCGAACCCCACGTATCGCTTCATTTCCTCGAAGTTCGCTATGTCCATGCCCGCCCCATCATACCCGGCGCACCTCGCCTGTCACGCGGACCCCCCGAGCGCGAGCGGATCGCCCGGATTATCCAGGATGCCGGAGCAAGCGCACGCGACTTCATGTAGCGTCGCCGGTTCTTGTGGAACCCTCGCGGCCGACGCAAATGGACGACCGTGCAGTGTGTGCGATCAAGTGACGCAATCTGTCACCGGCGCTGGTTTACTCTCTGCATCCTTCCCGCTGTCAACCTTGACCCCATCGACGCTGAAGGCACAGGACCGGACCGTCCGTCACCATCAACCTCTCGATGTACTTGTCGCCGCCCGTGAGGAAGCGGTTGACTGCAATATCAGTGCCTCACGCACCTCCGCTCCCCGACGGTCGCGGCTCGGTTCATCCCGAAACGTCGTACCGTGCGCGCCGCAGCACCAGGGAGCGACTTCGCAGACCCGAACACGGCGTGGGCGCGCACCGCCGGCGACGCCCGGTTGACGGCGTTCTTGCCGGGGTCGAGAATTCGGCCGTCGAACAACCGGAACCACCACAAGGACGGAAGTCATGGCCGCCGCTGAGCCGCTTTGGATACCAAGCAAGGAACGGGTCGACCGGTCGCAGACGCACGCCTTCATGCGACGCATCGTCGACAGGCACGGCATCGATCCGCGGTGGGAAGCGCTCCGGCAATGGTCGATCGACCAGCGGGAGACATTCTGGTCGGAGTTTCTGGAGTTCGCCGAAGTCAAACCGCACACCCCGGCCGATCGGGTCTTCGACGGCAACGGAATGCTCGACGGCAAGTGGTTCCCCGGCATGCAGCTCAACTACGCCGAGCACCTGCTGCGTTTCGACGACGACCGAACCGCGATCCACTTCGAATGCGAGTTCGGCGAGCCGCGGAAGATCAGCTACAGCGACCTCCGGCGAGAAGTGGCGCGGTTCGCGGCCGCTCTGCGGGCGGCCGGCGTGAAAAAGGGTGACCGCGTCGGAGGGTTCATGCCGAACATCCCCGAGACGGTCATCGCCATGCTGGCAGCCACAAGCATCGGCGCGGTGTGGTCTAGCTGTTCTCCGGATTTCGGAATCAACGGCGTGCTGGACCGCTTCGGGCAAATCGAGCCGGTCGTTCTGGTGACGGCAGACGGGTACTCGTACAACGGCAAGAAGCACGACTCGCTGGGTCGCGTCAAGCAGATCGTCGAGCGACTGTCGAGCGCCAAGCGCGTGGTCGTCGTCCCCTTCGCCGGCGAATCGCCCGATCTTTCCGCCATTCCGTCGGCCGTGCCTTGGAGCGATTTCGCTGCGGGCGGCGACGGTGCGCCGCTTACGTTTGAGTCGGTGCCGTTCGATCATCCGCTGTTCATCATGTACTCGTCGGGCACCACGGGCATGCCGAAGTGCATCGTCCACGGGCACGGTGGCACGCTGCTGCAGCACATGAAGGAGCTGATGCTGCACTCCGATCTGCGCCGCGAGGATTCGATTCTGTACTTCACGACCTGCGGCTGGATGATGTGGAACTGGCTGGTGAGCTCGCTCGGAACAGGCGCGACGGTCGTTCTGTACGAGGGAAGCCCCGCATATCCGCGAATCTCGCGCTTGTGGGAGATGATCGAACGCGCGCGGATCACCGTGTTCGGAACGAGCCCCAAGTACATCGCGGCCTGTCAAAAGGGTAACATGCAACCCGCGTCGAAGTTCGACCTTTCGCATCTGCGGTGCGTGCTGAGCACCGGCGCGCCGCTGACCAACGAGCAGTTCGCGTGGATCTACGAGCACGTGGGTAACGACCTGCAATTGTCCAGCATCTGCGGCGGAACGGACATCATCTCGTGCTTCATGCTGGGCAATCCCATGCTGCCGGTTTACGCAGGCGAGATTCAGTGTCGCGGGCTGGCGATGGACGTGCACGCGTTCAACGACGAGGGCAAGCCCGTGGTCGGAGAAAAGGGAGAACTGGTCTGCGCGGCGCCATTTCCGTCGCGGCCGATCTACTTTTGGAACGACCCCGACAACGCCAAGTACAAGAACGCCTATTACGATCACTACGACGGCGTCTGGCGGCACGGCGATCTCGTGGAGATCACCGAGCGCGGCGGTCTGATCGTCTACGGCCGTAGCGACGCGACGCTGAACCCGGGCGGTGTGCGGATCGGCACGGCGGAGATCTACCGCGTCGTCGAAGCGATGGAGGAAGTGGCCGACAGCATCGTGGTGGCCAAGCGCATCGACGGGGACGTCGACGTGTGCCTGTTCCTGGTACTTCGCGACGGATTGGAATTGGATCAGGCGTTGATCGATCGCGTCAAGAAGCAGATCGCCGACGGAGCGACGAAGCGTCACGTTCCGCGGCACATCCGGCAGGTGACGGCCATCCCGCACACCATCAGCGGCAAGAAGGTGGAGTTGGCCGTGACGCAGATGATCCACGGCGAGCCGGTCAAGAACCGCGACGCGCTGGCCAACCCCGAAGCACTCGACCAGTTCGCGGGAATCGCGTAAGGCAAGGTACCGTCGCCGGCATCCCGTTCAGGGTGGCATCTATGAGCTCGCCTCGGACAGCGAGCCGCGCTGTTGTCATTCCGAGCGGAGTGAGGAATCTAGCTGGAAGGACATTCCGGCTAGATTCTTCACTCCGCTCGGAACGACGGGAGAGGCTGGCGGCGTGCGACTACGACCGCCGCGCGCCGGCGGCGGTCTGAATTGTCACACCTATTGGGACGCACACGGTGCGGCATCGGCAACGCACGTGGCGTTTGCCGGCGCGGCGTGCTACACTGCACGAACGAGATGAGCGAGATCGTGTGTTCGGATCGTTCGTTGAAACAAACCGCCGGCGGATTGACCCGCCTCACCCGGGGCCGGCGGTGTGGGTTTGGTGAAGAACCGGAGTAAAGTCCGATGGGCGAGGACTTCTTTCCCATTAAAGGGTACGACCACGTCGAGTTCTACGTGGGCAACGCCAAGCAGGCGGCACACTTTTACGACAAGACGTTCGGCTTTACGCCGCTGGCCAAACGCGGGTTGGAGACCGGCTGCCGGGACCGGGCCAGCTACGTGATGCAGCAGGGCAACGTGCGTTTCGTCTTCACCTCCGCGTACGCGCCGGACCACGAGGTGACGCGACACTGCGCGTTGCACGGTGACGGTGTCAAGGCGATGGCACTCACGGTCGCGAACGTTGAAACCGCCCTCAAGGAAGCAAGGACGCGCGGGGCGACCGTACTCAAGGAGACAACGCCCGAGGAGGACGAGCACGGAACGGTGGTGACCGCCGAGATCAAGTACGCCGGAGATACCGTCTTCCGGCTCGTCGAGCGTGGCAACTACCGCGGTGCGTTCGCCCCCGGGTTTCAGGAGATCGAAGCGCAGCGCGATGCTTCGCCCGTCGGCTTGGCGTCGATCGATCACATCGTGACAAACGTCTACCTGGGCGAGATGGACTTCTGGGCCGACTGGTACGCCAAGGTGCTGGGCTTCACGAATCTGGCCCACTTCACCGACAAGGACATCAGCACCGAGTACAGCGCCCTCATGAGCAAGGTCATGGAAAACGGAACGGGCAAGTGCAAGTTTCCGATCAACGAGCCGGCCGAGGGTAAGAAAAAGAGCCAGATCGACGAATACCTCGACTACTACAACGGCCCCGGCGTGCAGCACGTCGCGATGACCACCGGGAACATCTACGATACGGTCACCGAGCTTCGCTCGCGCGACATCGACTTCCTGCGCGTGCCGGACACTTACTACGACTACATGCGCGAGCGCGTCGGCGACGTCGACGAAGATTGGAACCGCTTGCAGGAGTTGGGCATCCTCGTCGACAAGGACGACGACGGCTACCTGCTCCAGATTTTCACCGCGCCGGTGCAGGACCGCCCCACGCTGTTCTACGAGGTGATCGAGCGTCACGGCTCGCGCGGGTTCGGCATCGGAAACTTCAAGGCGTTGTTCGTCTCCATCGAGCGAGAGCAGGCGCTGCGCGGGAATCTCTGATAACACGAACGCCCCGGTGCAACGCTATCGGTTCGATTGAAACACGGCGCGGACTTTGGCCAGGTCCAGGCGGAATCCAGCGACGATCTTGCTCTCGAAATGGTCACCGGCGGATTCGGCAGATGCAAACTTGCCATTGACGTTGCGGTAGAACGTGAACGTCTCCCGCTCGGGGTCGATGAGCCAGTATTCGCCGACCCCCGTGCGATCGTAATCGTCGCGTTTCGTCTTGGTGTCGAGGCTTCGTGACGCGGGGGAGAGGATCTCGACGGCGAGGTCGGGCGCGACGCGGATGTAACCCGCCCAATGGCAAGGGCACGCCGCTCCCCCAACCGGCACGCGGACGCTATAATACGCCCGAGCACCCAACACCAGGAGTTTCTGCAATGATCCACCGACATCAACTCGGCAAGGTACCACCGAAGCCGCACACAACGTTCTACGAGGGCGACAAGCTGCTCATGGAGCAGTGCGTCACGCGCGAAGGCTTCGACGGGCCGTTCAGCATCCTCTACTTCCGCAAGCCGCCGACCGACGAAACGCGGGTCGACACGATGACCGTCGAGGGGTTCTGCCCGCTCGAAGAGAAAACCGACTTGCCGCTGCACCGCCGGCACATTCGCACGCAGGACGTCCCGTCCGGCGGAGACTTCCTCACGGCGCGGCGGACAATCCTGTTCAACGACGACATTCAGATCGGCGTGTGCAAGCCCGATGAGCCCGCGAAGCACTTTTTCTCCAACGGAGACGGCGATGAGTGCTGGTTCGCGTTTGACGGCGGCGGCGTTCTCGAATCGATCTACGGGACGCTCCCCTTCAAGAAGCACGACTACGTCATCATCCCCAAGGTAACGCCCTACCGTATTCATCCCCAAGGCGGTTCGGGGACGTTTCTCGTGTTTGAAGCCGCCTCAATGGTGGACGTGCCCCAGCAGTGGCGGAACCGCTCAGGGCAAATCACGATGTTCGCGCCGTACACCCATCGCGATTTTCGGATTCCGCAAGAGCTTCTCGAGTTCGATGAGTCCAAGCACGGTAAGCCGCCCTACCCGCTGGTTATCAAGCGGGACAACAGGCTCACGATCCACCTGTTCGAGCACTTCCCGCACGAGGTGGTCGGCTGGGACGGGTTCATGTATCCGGTGGCGTTCAACATTCACGACTACCAACCCAAGACCGGGCTGGTGCATCTACCGCCGACGACCCACACGACCTTTGCCGGAAACGGATACGTGATCTGCAGCTTCGTGCCGCGGAAAACGGATTTTCATGAGAATGCCATACCGTGTCCCTACGGGCACGCCGCGCCCGACTGCGACGAGATCCTCTACTACGTGGACGGCAACTTCACGTCACGAAAGGGCATCGAGCCGCAGTCAATCAGCCTGCACCCCATGGGCATCCCGCACGGACCGCACCCCGGCACCTACGCCAAGAGCGTCGGAACGGATCGGACCAACGAGCTGGCCGTCATGTGCGACACCCTGAAGCGACTGCGCATGACAAAGTTCGCCGACTCCATCGAGGACAAGGACTACCACTTCAGTTGGACCCGACGCCAGAAGTAACGACGCCACGCGGAGCCCGGCGCAGCGTCACACCTGAATCGATGTGTAAGCCTGCATACACGACACCGACCAATGCACCATGGTCGACAGGAATTGCTGCGTCAGCGGTCTCGCCGGCGTACCGCAGGGAGTGGGCACAGCATGTCAGGCAACGCAGGCCTGCTGCCTCGGAGACGGAACCTGTTCGATGCTCGATACCATTGTCTGCGTCAACCAGTTTGGCGGAACGCCGATGGGACCCAACGTAACCTGCACCGCCAGCCAGGCCTGTTGCATGCCCGACGGATCGTGCCAGAACATGGACCCGCTGTGCTGCGCGCGGGCCGGCGGCACCTCCAATCCCGGAGGAGGATCGTGCCTCGGCGACACCAACGCCGACGGTGTGGACGAAGCCTGCCCCGCCCGCTGCTGTCAGCCTTCGGGCACTTGCTCCGAGATTTCATCAGCGGATTGCCAGGCAGCCGGCGGATCGTTCAGCGTGGGGAAGGGCTGCCTGGGAGATGCCAACGGTGATGGCAAGGATGACGGATGTTGCGACTGCCAAGCAGACCTCGACGGCAACACGGTGGTCAACTTCAACGATGTCACCGTCGTTATTGGCTGTGTTGGCCAGCCGCCGACCGGCAACTGCGCCGCCGCCGACGTGACCTGCGACGGCGTGATTGATGCGGATGACATCAACGCCGCAGTCTGCGCGTTCCAGCAAAACCCGGGCTGCTGCGAGCCCTGCCTGTGCGACGGAGACGCCGACGGCAACAGCGTGGTCAATTTCGCGGACGTGTATCAGATAATCTTGTGCGATGGGCAGCCGGCAACCGGACCGTGCGCGAGCAGGGATCTGAATTGTGACGGCCTCGTCAACCACGTCGACATCGATGCCGCCGTGTGCATCTTCCAAGGGTTCGGCGATTGCTGTGCGCCGCGCGGCAGCTGCTGCCTCGGCGACGGCGGATGCGCGACGACGACCGAGGCGGCCTGTGCCGCGGTCAGCGGTTCCTTCAACTTGAACGGCACCTGCGCGGGTGACGTGCAGGCATGCTGCTACAGCGCCGACGTAAACGACAACGGTATCACCAACTTCGTCGACGTCCAATTGATCATACAGTGTTACGGCCAGCCGCCGACGGGAGCGCGCTACCAGATGGACGTAAACTGCGATTGCACGATCGATCAAGACGACGCCGACGTGGCCATCTGCGTCTTCCAGGGTGGCATGGACTGCTGCACGCCGACCGGCGCCTGCTGCCAGCCCGACGGCTCCTGCCAGATCGTGACGCAGGCTCAATGTGACACGCAGGGCGGCGCCTACCACGGCGACGACGCCCAGTGTGCCGGTTCTGTAGAGGCTTGTTGCTACGATAGTGGCGGACCTGGAGGCGGGGCGTGCGCCGTGGCGGACCTGTTGTGTTGTGCGGTGGATCTCGGCGGTGTCCCGCTCGGCGCGGGTTCGACTTGCGGGGATGAGCAGGCCTGTTGCCTCTCTGGCGGAGGTTGCGAAGACCTCAGCCTCTCCTGCTGCTTCGACGCGCAGGGTACGCCACTGGGCACCGCGTCTACTTGTGCGATTGACGGTGCGCAACTCTGTGGCACGTGCCTGTGCTTCGCCGACGTGGACCGCAACGGCACGGTCAACTTCGTCGACGTGCAGCAGGTGATTCTCTGTGAAGACCAGGCGCCCGTGGGCGCGTGCGAAGCGATGGACCTGGATTGCGATGGCGACATCGACCCGGACGACGTGTCCGCGGCTGTCTGCCGCTTCACGGGAGGCGTGGACTGCTGCGGTCCGCGGGGTGCTTGCTGCCTGGACGCCCCGACTGGCTGCATCGTGACAACGCAAGGCGACTGCCAGGTCCGCAGTGGATTCTTCCAGGGCTTGAACACCGAATGCGGCGGCGCTCCTGAAGCTTGCTGCATCGACGGCGGGGCGGTCTGCGCGGAGGTCGACGCCACCTGCTGCGCCGGCGTGTTGGGAGGGACACCGCTCGGGACCGGGTCGGGCTGCCTGGCACCGGAGGCCTGCTGCCTGCCGGATGAATCCTGCGCAGCGCTGGACCCGAGTTGTTGCGCCTACCTCTTCGGAACACCTGCCGCCGCAGGCTCCGTCTGCGAGGGCGGACCGGGACCGGATCCGCTCTGCGGACCGTGCGTCTGCCAGTCGGACGTCGATGGCAACGGGACCGTGAACTTCGCGGACGTCCAAAAAATCATACTGTGCTATTACCAACAGCCGACCGGAGCCTGCGCCAACATGGACGTGGACTGTGACGGCGTCATCGGCCCGGGAGACGCCAATGCGGCGATCTGTGCCTTCCAGGGCGGTCAGAACTGCTGCGCCGATTGTGCATGCCACGGTGATGTCAATGAGAGCGGCGCGATCAACTTCGCAGACGTTTTTCACGTCATCCAGTGCATCGGCAGTCCGCCGTTCGGAGCGTGCCAGCGCATGGATGTCAACTGCAACGGCGTCATCGACATAGATGATGCCGAGACCGTGATCTGCATGTGGCTCGGGCAGTCCGACTGCTGCGTGGTCGCGGTGCCCGTGGGCGCATGTTGCGTCGGGTTCCAGTGCTCACTCCAGACCCTCACAGAGTGCTCGGCCCGCGGCGGCAACTACAAGGGGGACGGCACGAAATGCACCTTGGGTAGTTGCGGCCTGATTCTCGGCAGGTAGCTGCGCGTTGAACGGCTCGTAGTTGTCCATGCCGATCACCCCAGCCGCCTTGACACGGGAGGCGGCTGGGGCGTGCCCGGCCTGCGCACGCGAAACACTCCATACTGTGAACGACTCGACGCCGGTCATGTTGAAGCACGACGAGGCAGGGCGACAGCCGGAAACGAACCGTCGGCACGACGAAGATGCCGATGGCCGCGATGCCGGCGCATGTACTTCGCCACCGCCGACTCGTCTACCGCAACGACGAAGCGCGTTGGTGCTCGCGAAACAACGAGGACCGCGTTTCCCGCAGGGGCAGAACGAAAAAACTGTGCCTGTGAACAAAGTTTTCGCCGCAACGAAGCCTCACGGACAGACAGGGGTTACGTTCTCGTCGCTTGAAAACGCACGCGCGGGACGGATCGCTCCGGATTGACCGGCGGAGCGGCGGCGTGACAATCGGTGAGCGCTCCCCGGCGTCGGCGCGCGAGGGGTTCTTCGCGGACGGCGCAGTGAAACTCGGCGAATGGATTCGCCGTTTCACGGGGGGCGGGCGGCAGTTTCTCGTTCTCGCGAGCGTGTTATTCGGAGATACTCGTGGCATTCGCATCCGGTCCCGTGAGTTTTCGGCGGTTTTTCATCGGCGGCAAGCTTCCCTCGCGCGTCGACGACGCCTTCGTCGATGCCTTGAGCGGGCACGCGTTCGGCAAGCACGGGACCGCGACCCCGGATGGCACGGAATTCGGATGGGTCACCCCGGAGCACGTTTTCGATACCGACATCACCACCGACAAGATCGCCTTCGATCGCTTCGCGTTCTTTCAGATGCGTGTCGACAAGACGGCACCACCGTCGGCGATCGTTCGCAGCTATGCGCGGATCGAGGAGGCCGCCGCACGCGACGCCGCGGGCAAGGACTTTCTCAATAAATCGGAGCGCAAGGTCGCCCGTGAGCTCGCCCAGGCAAAGGCGGAAAAGGAAGCCAAAGCAGGACTGTACCGCCGCATCTCGACCGTGCCGGTTCTGATCGATCTCGAGGCGCGGACCATCTACTTGGGGAACCTCGGGAGCGCCGCGTCCGATGTGTTCATCATGCTGTTTCGGGACACGTTCGATCTGGCGCTGGAGTCCGCGGAATCGGACCGTCTGGCCCACCGCATCATGGACGCCGCCGGCGATCCCCGTATCGTCGAGGACGCCGAGCCCATTCACCTGGTGGCGTCGCATCTGATCGACGGGGACAACGGATTCGACTTCAACGATCGCACTTTCTTCGGCCGCGAATTCCTGACGTGGCTGTGGTACCGCACCGATCGGGGTCAGGGCGCGTTCGAGGGCGCGGGTCAGCGGCTGGCAGTGATGTTCGCCAGGACCATGCAACTCGACTGCGATTTCAAGATGACGGGGCGTGACATCGTCCAGTGCGACGGGCCGGCCGCCGCGCCGGAATCCCGTGCCGCGCTGGCCATCGGAAAGCAGCCGACCAAAGCGGGTTTGGTGATCGGCGCGCGTACGGCGGAGTTCGGGCTCCTGCTTGACGGTCCCAAGTTCACCGTGTCCGCGCTGCGATTGCCGGATCCGGAGCAGAATGATCGCCACGCGATTCTGGAGGAGCGGTTCCAGCAGATCACCGAAGTGGCCGGGATCCTCGATGTGCTGTTCGGCTTGTTCCTCGGTCGCCGCGGCGCTGCGGACTGGTCAGCGGAACTCGCCCAGATCAAGGCGTGGGCTTCCGGCAAGCGCCTCGCCGACGCGGCACCCATCGATCGGACGATCCGGTTCCCCGCGGAGGTCGCGTCCAACTGACCGAGACCGCTGTCACGTGCCGTCTCCCTACGTCGACGAGCGGGCGGAGCTCGGTTCGACCGCTGACGCGGCGGCTGGTGGGAGTTCGAGGGTCTCGGCTACCGTCGGCGAATCAGTGCGCATCGCGTGGGATGTCTGGTATCGACTGCGAACGTCCAGCGCGAGCGAGAACAGCGCCGGGACCACGAAGAGCGTGAACACGGTGGAGAACAGCAACCCCCCCACCACCACGCTGCCGATTCCGCGATACAGCTCGCTGCCCGCGCCGGTCATCAGAACCAGCGGCAGCATCCCGCAGATGCTGGTCAACGCACTCATGAATATGGGGCGCGTGCGCATCCGAACGCTGGCGGCGACGGCTTCATCCGGAGGCATGCCATGCTCACGCATGTAGACCAGCGCCTGATGCACCACGAGGATCGCGTTGTTCACCACCACGCCCAGCAGGATAATGAACCCCAACATCGTCAGCACATCAAGTTGCTGGAACGGCGTCGTGATGTCGATCAGGCTGAGCTCATGCACAATGCGCAGCGCCGCGAACCCCCCCACGGCGGCCAGCGGCACGCTGAACATGATGACAAACGGGTAAATGAATGACTCGAACAGCGCGGCCATCAACAGGTAGATGATGATCACCGCGAGCGCCGCGCGCGATTGAATGAGCATCAGACCGAAGTCGGGGTTGATCGCCAAGAACCCGACGGCGATGACTGCGCCAAGCATCAACGCGGTCTTCACCAAAGCGCGGACGCCGAACACCAGCCCCAGCGCCGACGCTATCACGGCGGCGGCGAGACCCCACATCGCCAGAGTGCTGGGTATGGTCTGCCCGAACCATTGCGGGCCGACCACCGTCCCGCGGAAATCGCCGATGAGGGATCGCTGCGTGGTGGTCAGCTTGTCGGCGTTTCCGGCCATCGCGGTGATGATCGACGGATCAATCATGCCTTCGTCACGGAGAGGCTGAACGATCTCGTCGCGGACCTTGATCATCGCAGTCTGCAGCGGCGTACCCACCGGCGGAGTGACCATCAGTGTCACCGCCTCCATCTCTTCGATACGGCTGATCTCTTGCGGCGCGGTAGTCTCGACGAGATTGACAGCCGAGGCGAGCGGTACGACGTCACCCGAGGGCGTACGAATCGGAACTTGCACCACGTCCCGCTTGGTCGCCTGCTCCATCCCATCGACCTTGATGACCATGTCGATGCGGTTCATCTTGTCCTTGTACTCGCCGACGAAGGCGCCGTTCACGCACGCCTCGACCATGAAGCCGATGTCCTGCACGTTGAGCCCGAGGTCGGCCGCCCTGGCACGGTCGGGAACGATCTGAATCTCCGGTCGACCGAGATCGTAGTTGCCCGGCTCGGAGCGGGCGTGCCCAAGCCCCGACCGCATCATCTTCATCTGCAGCGCCTTCGCGGCCGCGACGACCTTCGCTCGATCGTCGCCGCGAATCTCCAATTCGATGGACGCCCCGCCGGTCAGCCCGCGACCGAACAACGAACTCTGGGCGAAGATGGCGAAGACACCGGGGATGCGCCGCCCGGCGTTGTTCATCATCTGCACGACGGGGCTGACCACGGTTTCGTTCTTGCTCGTCGCGCCCATGAAGCTCCCGCCGCCGAACGAGACGAAGAAGAAGTTGTTGATCGGCGGCGGTCTCACCGTGACGAACTCATCGCCGCCGAGACCGATGGGCACGCGCACTTCGGGGATGCGTGCGGCTTCGGGCGAGCCCAGTTCGGCTTCCCACGCGGGGCGAAGACCGTCCAACGGATCGTCGGGGTCGCCCTCCTCGACGAGCGTGGCCATCCGCTTGAACTCATCCAGCGAGTAGCCGGGGGGGGTGATCAAAACGCCGAACGACAGGTTGCGGTTGCCCGCGGGCAGGTAGTCGGCGTCGGGCGCCAGGAGGACGCTCCCGAGGATCGACACTCCCGTGAAACCGACGACGACGGCAAGACGGGCGAGGGTGCTGCGGTTGATCCAAGCGACGATGTCCGCGAGGAGGCGCGCGAGGAACCAGACACGCTCCCCGCCGTCGCCGTTGGTACGCGAGGCCCGCAGGAACCTGGATGCCAGCGGAGGAATCACCAGGATCGACACGAGCAGAGAGAGTGTCACCGCCGAGCTGATGGCGACGGCGATGTCGCCGAAGAGCTGACCCGCTTCCTCCTTGATGAAGACGACGGGGAGAAAGACGGCGACGGTGGTCAGAGTGCTCGCGAGGACGGCGCCCCAGACTTCCCGGGCGCCGTCGAATGCGGCGTTTGCCTTACTCTTGCCCATCTGCCGATGGCGGAAGATGTTCTCTAGCACGACGATCGCGTTGTCGACGACCATGCCGATCGCAAACGCGAGACCGGCCAGCAGGACGACGTTCAACGTCCGCCCCAGGAGCGTGATGACCAGGAACGTCCCCATGACGGAAAGCGGGATGGCCACCGCGATAATGGCCGTCGCGGATCCGCTGCGAAGAAACACCAGCAGGACCGCCACCGCGAGGAGACCGCCAAGGAGGATGTTGTTGACGACCAGATCGATCGCCGACGTGATGTACTCGGTTTCGTCGTAGACCTGTTCGAGTTTCAGCGTCGGGCTGATGGTCGGGAGAACCTCGGTGTTGACCTTCTCAATCTGCACCTGGAGGTTGCGCATGGCGGTGATGACGTTGGCGCCCGTCTCGCGTCGCGCCGGAATGGCGATCACGAAATCGCCCTTGCTACGCACGAACGCGAACTGCTTCTTGAAGCCGTCGACGACATGGGCGACGTCGCGCACTCGCACGGGTCCGCCCTTGTCATATGCAACAACGGTCTCCTCGATCTCCTCGACGCTGGTGAACTCTCCGACGGTGCGGTAGGTGTAGTCGCGTTTGCCCTGCTGGATGGTGCCGGCGGAGATGTTCTTGTTCTGCCGGCGGAGCGCTTGTTCCAGTTGGCGGAAGGTGATTCCGCGGGCGGCGAGCTTGTGGGCGTCGACGCGGATCTGCATCTCACGTTCGCGCCCGCCGTACACGGCGGTGTCGGCGATGCCGTCGGCTCGCTCGAGAATCGGTTTGACTTTCTCTTCGACGAAGGTCTTGAGCAGAGAGATGTCGGTGTGCTCATCGCCGCGGAGCATGATCCAGGCGATGGTGCGCGAGTTGTCGTCGTCGGTGGCGCTGATCGTCGGCTCGTCCACCTCTTCGGGATACCCGCTGACCTGACGGAGCTTCTCGGATGCGTCGCGGAGTGCGATGTCCTTGTCGACGCCCACGTCGAACTCCAGCGTGATGCTTCCGGAGTTCTCGACGGAGCTGGAGGTCATCTTCTTGAGTCCGCTGACGTTCTTGAGCTTCTCCTCTTGGCGCTCGATTATCTCGCCGGCTATTTCCTGCGGGCTCGCGCCAGGCCAAAACGTCGAGATGCTGATGATCGGAGGGTCGACGTCGGGAATGAGCTGCTTCGGTATCTCGAAGATGCTGAGCAGACCGAACAGACAGACCAGGATCGCTGCCACGGTCACCTTGACCGGATTGTCGATGGCGAATCGTATGAGACCCATGATTAAGAACCGTGACCGCCGTGGTTGTCGGCGCCCGCTGCCGGTGGGTTGATCGGCCTGCCGCTTTCGTCCACCACCGTTACCGGCGAGGGGAACCCGGGATAAACCCCCCGCTCATTACCCCGAATGATGACGTCCTGGCCCGCCTGCAGATTGCCCGAGGTCACCGCGATCCAGTCGCCGATGTCGGCACCGGTGGTGATCGGAGTCAGCATCCCCATGGTACCATGATCGCCGGGTATGACCAAACCGACATAGCGCACGCCGTCCTTCTCGACGACGGCATCCTTGGGAACGGCGACGACTTCGGCGGGCGGTCCGGAGATCACGGTCACGCGCGCGAACATCCCGCCGGCGAGCGAGCGATCGTCGTTGGCGACCACGACTTCGACGGGGAAGGTCCTCGCTTCGGCGTCGGCCTGGCGGATGATGTGGCCCACACGCCCGTCGAACGATCGCTTGAGGGCGTCGACGTACACGGTACACGGCGCTTGGGGCATGACGTGGGCTATCGCGGACTCGGGGACGTCAACGCGCACGAGCACGCTCGACAGGTCGACCAGTTCCACCACGTCACCGCCGCGGTCGACCCACTCTCCGATCTCGGTCTTCCGCTCGAGCACGTAGCCGGTGAAGGGAGCGGTGATCGCCGTCTTGGAGAGATCGGTTCTCAGGCGATCGGCTATAGCCTTCTTCTCTTCGAGTTCGAATCGAGCGACGTCATGTTCGGCCTGCGTATCGTAGACCTCCTTCTCGTTTGCCTGGCTGCCGTCGTAAAGCCGCTTCATGCGTTCGACATCGAACTCGGTTTGCGTCAACCTGGCGCGTGCCGCGTTGATGTTCGCTTCCGCTTCGGCCAGTTGCCAGCGCAGGCTGTCATCGTTGAGTTTGACGATGAGCGCGCCCTTCTCGACGAGATCGCCCTGTCGCACGGGCATGGACTCGGTCAGCCCCGCGATTTCGGAGCCGATCACGCTCCGCCGGTACGGCTCGACCGTTCCGACGAGTGTCATGGTGTTCGGCAACGCGCGCCTCTCGGACGGGGTCACGACGACGGACGCCATCGGCGGTTGAGCGCTTGCCGGCACCGCGGGCAGAGCGAGCAATGCCACCGCCACCAGCAGGGCGGCGTTCCGGCCGCGCGGAGTCATCCGCATGGGGAATTGAGTTGTCTGCAATTCAAACCTCACCAGAGTAACGGATCAGGAAAGCCAAGGTGCTTGCCACGCGGGACGCGAGATGATTTCTCATTCGAGCCCCCACCTCGGTGAAGGCGGGCCACCCAACCACAACGGGACGCACTCCACCAACGCCTTCGACAGCGGAGGCGGCGGAGGAATTCAATTACTACGCGCAGCATTGTACAGCCTCAATCAATCTGTGAAAGCGCCGCGGTGGATGTCGCGTATCGTCCGGTCCGCGACAGAATCGGCGGAGGTTGCATGCGACGATCCGTGATGCGCTACCCGAAGACCACCGTGGGCTATCACCAGTGGCGCGATGCCCTGGCCCTGTACCACGCCAAAAGGAGGCGGAAGAGATTCTTCGCCAAGTCGGCTATCCGGCGGACTCGATACGACGGGTCAAGGCGCTTATCACCAAGGAGAATTGGCCTGCCGAGCAAGAGGCTTGCGCGCTGCCAAAGATGACGCCAATCGCTCGAGAGCACGCCCTCCGCCTGAAACTTGGCGAACGGGAACGTGAACTCGTGCGGCGGGCCGCCACCTGACACGCAAACACTTCAGAACTGTCGGAGAGCGCACTCCGGAATTCCCGGATGAGCTTTCTGTTCAGCCGCCGCGCCCGCTCATCCGATGAACCCCCATCAGAAAGCAGGATCGTTCGGAGCAAGGACCTGACCACCTCGGCCCGGCACATCTCAATCCGCCTCGACGTCCCGCACGTCGACCCGCCGCCCCCGTCGGATGGCTGGGCCACATTCAACGTCGACCGCTTCCTCGTCGAACGTGTCGTCCGCTACCACAAACGCATCAAGTTCAATGCCGCGATCGAAACCGGGACGTTTCGAGGTGAAACGACCGTCGGGCTCGCCAAGCTCTTTCCCAAGGTCTTCACCATTGAGGTCGACCCCGAGCTCTACGAATCCACGAAGCCGCGATTTCGCTTCTACTCGAACATCACCTCCCTGCTCGGAAACTCGGCCCGGCTAATGCCCGAAATCCTCGACACCATCGAGTACCCGCTCTTCGCATACCTCGATGCGCATTGGCAGGACTACTGCCCGCTCCGCGACGAGATCGCAGCCCTGCTCGCCGTGAAGAAACCAAAGCTCATCATGATCCACGACTTCAAGGTCCCCGGACGCGACTTCGGCTACGACGTGTACCACGGATCCCCCAACAGCCTCGAAACCATCGCCGACCTGCTACACCATGACGAATGTCGATATGCCTTCAACCACCAAACCGCCCCACAGTCCGCCAACCGCGGCGTACTCTTCATCGAGCATCTGCTCGACGAAGCACACGTCGCCTGATCAGCTGTCCCTATCAAAAACGTCATCCGGCGCATTTTCTGCTTCGGACCTCCAGATATGAACGAGATCATCGAACGGTACACCCGACGAAATAGATATGACTTTTCGCGTCGGCTCCGCGACGCGAAAAGTCATATCTGTTTTGAAGCGTAACTTCAACGAACCGCGAAGGTCACAGTCCGACGATGTTGTATCCGGAATCGACGTAGATGTTCTCGCCCGTCACGCCGCTGGCGAGATCGCTGACCAGGTAGACGGCCGTTCTGCCCACCTCGTCCGCTTCCACATTGCGCTTGAGCGGCGCGCGTCGCTCGACCCATTCAAAAACCTCGTCGATCCCGCCGACGGCCATCGCAGACAGCGTTCGGATGGGGCCCGCACTAATCGTGTTGACGCGAATGCCCTTCTCGCCGAGCTCCGCGGCGAGATAGCGGGTGCTCGATTCGAGTGCCGCCTTGGCCACACCCATGACGTTGTACCCGGGGATGGCTTTCTCGCTGCCGTGGTAGCTCATGCCGACGATCGAACCGCCGTTGGGCATCATGGCCGCGGCGCGGTTACTCATAGCGACAAAGGTGTAGGCGCTGATGTCGAGCGCCTGCTTGAAGACTTCGCGGGGTGTCTGGCTGAAGACGCCGGTCCTCAGGTACTCGCGGTCGGCGAAGGCGATGGAGTGGATGAGGAAGTCGATGGTGTCGAAGGAGTCCTTCGCCTCCGCGAACACGCGGTCGAGATCCTCGTCGCTGGCGGCGTCGCAGGGCTTGAGCCACGGGTCGGTGACGCCGCCGTTTTCGAGCGTCTTACGCACGCGGCGCTCCATCTTGTCGCCCGGCAGGTGCGTAAAACCGCACACCGCACCATGGGCGATCAGGTTCCTGGCGATGTGCCAGGCGATGCTGCGATCGTTGGCAACACCAAACACCAGGCCCTTCCGGCCCTCGAGCAATCCCATCAGCGAACCCTTCCCGTATCACCAACCTGCGTTGGCAAGGCATTAGGGTACGCGCGCACCGGTCGATTGACAAGACGACGCCCGCGGCGTGCCGAGCCGCCTATTCGATGGACAGGCGAGGACCGCCGCCGTCGTTGGTCACGCGGACGGAGCGGCGCCCGGAGAGAACGTCCTCGATCATCCCGCCGATGGCCGCTTCGCGCCAGCCACGCTGCAGAGACCCGGGCGCCACCCGGGTCTGTTTACGCGTGTGGGCCAGCACCAGCGCGCGGATGTCGCGATTCGTGGCGAGTAGCTGAACGGCGATTCCCTCGGCGTGGCAGTAGTCGGTCAAGACGGCCGAGACCAGCTTGCGCAGCGCGGATTCCTGGATGGTGTCGTCGTCGACGGGCGCGGCTTCGGGTCTGTCCTCCGGCGCGCTGTCCAGCCCTCGGCGGACGGCGGCGGTGATACGGTCCATCGCGCCGGCGCGGAGGTTCAATCCGCGCAGCGTCTTGAGCTTGTCTCGCTCGACCATGCAGTGCCGGGCGATGGCCACCAGGAGGTGGTCCTTCAGCACAACGCGCGGCGGCCTGTCGAGCTCCTTGGCGAGATCGTTGCGCTCCATGGCCAGCTCCCGCACCACGGCGAGGCTCTTTCGGTCGAGCGATCCGACGCCCTTGATTTTCCAGAAGAGCTCGCGCCGATCGACCCGGTACGTCGTTTCGTCGCTGAAGCGGCGGAATTCCTCGGTCGCCCACTCGATGCGATTCTTGTCGCGCAGGCGGTCGACGATCCTGCGCTTCATGTCCAGGAGATAGGCGACGTCGTTCACGGCGTACTTGATCTGCTCGGTCGTCAGGGGTCGTCTTCGCCAATCGGTGAGCGTCTGCGACTTGTGCAGTCTTGCACCCACGACGGAACGGGACAGCTTCTGCAAACTCATCGGATAATCGAGACCGGCGAGCCCCGCCGCGATCTGGATGTCGAAGACGTTCAACGGTACACGCTCCGTTTCGTGGAAGCTCATGGCGAGATCTTCCAAGCCGGCGTGGACGACTTTCTCGACGCGCTCGTCGCTGATGAAATCCCAGAAGAGTCTCACGTCGAACCCGGCCAGAGGGTCGATCACCCAGATGTCACGCTCGGTCGCGACCTGGATCAGGCAGGTGTGCGAGGTGTAAGCGTCTTCGGCCACGAACTCGACATCGAATCCGAAGCAGCCAACTTCCTTCAAGATTCCGCATACTTCGGCGAAGTGGTCCGCCGAGTCGACAAGTACGTCGGCGGGCACTTCGAGATGTCGATGCTCGGCCATGGTCGCGGATCATAACATGCATTCGCGGTTCCTTCGACCCCGCCGGGGGGCGTCTTGACTTGGGGACGGGTCACGGGGAAAAAGCCGGTTCGTGGGTTGGGAACGGATTGAATGACTCTACTTCACTCTCCGGCGACGTATGGCCACCTCGTGTTCGTAGCGCTTTCGTGCGCGCTTGCGATAGAACCGCCTGCCGCTGCGCAGGATCGGCCAGCGCGGGAACCCGATCCGGCCATCCTCCGGAAGCTGCAAGACCCGCTGGCGGATGACTGGGTGACCGAGCAACTACACGTTCACGCCAAGCGGCAACTCGAGCGGCTGAGCGCCGCCCTCGAGGCACACGCCGAGGGCGACCTCGAGCGTAGCTTTGCAGACCTCTTCGTCGGCCGCATTCGGATTCCGCCGTTACGCCCGCCGTCGGAGGTTGTTCCGTTGGCCGGAGAGATGGAAATCCGGCGACAGAGCGCGGTCGCCCCGCGGGAGGACAATCGCGCGGTGCCGGCCGTGCAGTTGCGCGCGTTGATCGAGCGGTTTCTCGGGGCGCTCGACATGCGTATCGAGTTCACCATCGTGCGGATCGACGAGGGAGATGACGGCGCGTTCTCGTCGACGGTGCTCTATGAAGCTTCGGGAAAGCGCACCGCCGGAGGAACTCAGGAAAACGCTCGTTGGGAGATCGGCTGGACGCGCGGGGCGGACGCGACGCGCCCGCTCATACGGGAAATCAGCGTCCACGAGTACCGTTCGGCGGAGTCGAAACCCGAGCGATTCGTCGAATGCACCACGTTGGTTCTGGGTGACAACGAGGTCTGGCGAGACCAGTTGCTGCGCGGTGGCGATCACTGGTACGGCAAGATCGACGCCGTGGGGGAACTGAACTACTTGGGCCATCAGGGGATCGCCGTCGGCGACGTGAACGGCGACGGGCTGGATGATCTGTACGTGGCGATGGGGACGGGGCTTCCGAACCTCCTGTACGTGCAGAACATGCACGGCGGAGCACGCGAGACTGCCGCCGAGGCCGGCGTCGCGTGGCTGGACGACACCAAGGGCGTGTTGCTCATCGACGCGGACAACGACGGCGATCAGGATCTGTTCTGCGCCATCGGTCCGACCGTCGTGCTCTGCGAGAACGACGGTAGCGGGCACTTCACTCCGGCGCGGAGAATGCGCGCCGCAAGCGACGCGGCGTTCTACTCGCTTGCCGCCGCCGACTACGACCGTGACGGCGATTTGGACATCTACGCCTGTCGTTACGTCATGCAGCGCTACGGGCTGAGCATTCCCATGCCGTTTCACGACGCGAACAACGGGCCTCCGAACCATCTGCTGCGCAACGACGGTGAGGCGGGGTTCACCGATGTTACGCACGACGTCGGCTTGGACGTAAACAACCGGCGATTCAGCCTGGCCGCGGGTTGGGCGGACTACGACGGCGACGGCGACGCGGACCTGTACGTCACCAACGACTTCGGTGGTAACAACCTGTACCGCAACGACGGTGGCAAGTTCGTCGACGTCGCGGCGCAAGCGGGCGTGCTCGACCTGGCCGCCGGGATGGGCGTCAGTTGGTCGGACTTCGATTTGGACGGCGATTTGGATCTCTACGTGAGCAACATGTCGGTAGCGGCCGGGCAGCGCATCACCGAGCAGGCGCGCTTCAAGGAGTCGGCGACCAAAACGCTTCGAAGCGACATTCGCGGTCACGCTCTGGGCAACTCGTTGTACGTCAACACCGCAGACGGGTCCTTTGTCGCGGCGGGCGCCGCTTCCGGTGTCCGAGCGGGCGGTTGGGCGTGGGGAGCGTTGTTCGCCGACATCAACAACGATGGTCTCGATGACATCATCGTGCCCAACGGGTTCCTGACGAACGAGCGCGACGATGCGTTGAGCAGCTTCTTCTGGCGGCACGTCGCGGCGCGCTCGCCGGTGACGGACGCGGAAAAGCGGGCGTACATCAACGGGTGGGTCGCGATGACCGAGATGATGGACGGCGGCGCGTCCTGGCACGGGAAAGAACGCAATCGCTGTTTCGTCAATCTGGGAGACGGAACATTCGCCGACGCATCGGCACCGAGCGGACTCGACTTTCCGGACGACGGGCGCGCGGTCGCGCTGTCGGATTGGGACGGTGACGGTGACCTCGACATGTGGTTCCGAAATCGCACGGGCCCGCAACTGCGGTTCATGCGCAACGTCGAGCCCGACGGACATCATTTCGTGGCTTTCAAACTGCTCGGCAAGACATGCAACCGCGACGCCATCGGCGTGGTGGTCGAGGTCCGGGCGGGAGGGCGCAGGTACGTCCGGACCGTCGTGGCGGGTGACGGGTACCTGTCACAGTCGAGCAAGTGGTTGCATTTCGGGCTGGGCAACGCGACGCGCCTCGAGCGCGCCACCGTGCGGTGGCCCGGCGCCGCGGAACAAGTGTTGACCGCTCTGGAGATCGATAAGCGGTACGTGGTCGCCCAAGGGGGCGAGCCGATCGCGCAGCGTCGTGCCCCCGTCAACCGCGGGTCGTCGCCGATCGTCACTGCGCGGCGCAGCGAGCAAGCGCGCGTCGTGCTGCGCGTGCCGCTGCCGCTGCCGCCGTCGCTGACTGCCAAGTTGTTTGAAGGGGACTCGGGCGGACGCGTGAAGGTCGTCTGTCTCTGGAAACACGAGCGCGAAGCGTGTGTCGCCGGATTGTCGGAGATCGCTCGCGGCATGGCTTCTCTTGCGTCTGCCGACGTCGACGTGGTCGCGCTTTCGCTCGACGAGCCGGAAGATCGCGAAGGCGTGTCAAAGACGTTTGAGCAGCAGATTCAGCCGCAATCGGACGGACCGGGCCTCTCGGCGGGGATGCCGACGCCCGACATGGTCGACGCGATCGAGGCGGTCGTTCATCACGTGCTCAGCAAGCCGGGGGAGATCGTGCTGCCCGCGAGTCTGCTGGTCGATCGCAGCGGTGCGCTGCAGGTGCTCTACCTCGGCCGGGTGGCGACCGTGCAAATCCTCGCTGATGTCGCGACGTTTGGGTCGGGATCGGCGAAGGGTCACCTGCGCAGCGCGTTCGGTGGGCGATGGTATTATTCGATGCCGCGCGATCTCAAATCGCTGGCGCGTGATCTGCTCAAGCGCGGGCGGCGGGACGACGCGCGGCACTACGTGATGCTGGAGCGACTTCGACGCGGGGGCGGCAATGCTCCGTGAATTCACCGGTTGGAAACCGGTGCCACACCGATCAGTTGGGACCTACCCGGTTGCCGGCGATGAACACGTGCTCGATCTGGTGCGATCGGATGGCGTAGAGCAGAGCCGACGCCCGCTGCTCCGGCGGCAAGTCGGCGATCCAGGGGTCGGGTCGTACGACGAGGCAATCAGCGTCGAAGCCGGGCGCGATCGAACCGATACGGTCACCCATTCCCAGCGCGGTCGCGCCGCCTTTGGTCAGCAGCCACCATGCCTCGGACGGACTCGGCACCGCGTATGCACCGCGCGGAATCGCGTGCACCTTGAGGGCCTTGGCGGTCTGCAGGCAGGCGAC
>JAJDDR010000205.1 GCA_029260255.1 Phycisphaerae bacterium | reverse complement strand
CGCGACGCCCTCGGGCGGGTACTTGGCCACGTACACCTACCACATCAGCGCGGACGCAGCCGGTGACTTCGCGGTCGACTTCCGCCACGACGAACTCGCCGGCGATCAGACGTTTATTGTGGCATCGAACGACGGCCGGATCGCCGTCAGCGACACAACGCCGGGAGTCATCTCGACCACCCCAGCCGTGGTTCCGTGACCACATCATGCCCACGCAAGCGTGGGCATGCCACCCCAAAAGGGATGCGGCCGTTCCCAGTTTTGCTATGACCTTGCTTGAGGAACACCGGGTCGCGTGCTATAACCCGCGAGGGGCAAACACGGGGCTGATCGGGAGGATTGATACGGGTGAATGCTACGCGTGCGGAAAAACCTGGGCTTATTGACGGCGTTCGATCGAGACCGTTGACGATGCACTGCGACGAGCGCGGGCGGCTCATGGAAATCCTGCGCAGCGACGACGAGTTCTTCGAGCGATTCGGGCAGGTGTACGTGACGACCGCCTATCCGGGTGTTGTCAAGGCGTGGCACTTTCACAAGAAGCAAACCGATCATTTCGCCGTGGTTAAGGGGATGGCCAAGATCGTGCTCTATGACGGGCGCGAGGATTCGCCGACAAGCGGCGCGGTCAACGAGTTCTTCGCGGGCGAGATGCATCCGATTCTCGTCAAGATCCCGCCGCTGGTGTATCACGGGTACAAGTGCATCAGCGAGACCGAGGCGATGGTGATGAACATTCCGACTGAGTTGTTCGATTACGACGAGCCGGACGAGCACCGCGTGGCGCCGGACGACCCGTCGATACCGTATGATTGGGCGCGTCGCGATGGATAAGATTCGGGGGGTGGTGCTCGCGGGGGGGCTCGGCAATCGTCTGTTGCCGGTGACCAAGGTTACGAACAAGCATCTGCTGCCGGTTTACGATCGGCCGATGATCTTCTATCCGATACAGACGCTGATCAACGCAGGCATCGAGGAGATCCTGCTGGTGACCGGCGGGCAGCACGCGGGGGACTTTCTCCAACTGCTGGGCAACGGCACGGAGTTGGGCATCCGCAAGCTGCAGTACACCTACCAGGAGGGTGAGGGCGGGATCGCGGATGCGTTGAGCTTGGCGGAGGACTTCGCCGACGGCGGCAAGATCTGCGTGATTCTGGGTGACAACATCATTCAACGGAACATCCGCGGTGCGGCACGGGCCTACGCCGAGCAGTCGGACGGCGCGAAGATTCTGCTGAAGGAAGTGCCCGACCCCGAGCGGTTCGGTGTGGCCGAGACCGACGGCGACCGCGTCGCTAACATCGTCGAAAAGCCGGCGAACCCCGCCTCGAGCCTCGCGGTCATCGGCATCTACTTCTACGACTCTGTGGTGTTCGACATCATCCGGCCGCTCAAGCCGTCACAGCGTGGCGAACTCGAGATCACCGACGTCAACAACGCGTACCTGAAGAAAGGGAATCTGACCTTCGACGTCCTCGACGGCTGGTGGACGGACGCGGGGACGTTCGAATCGCTTCACCGCGCCAGCAACCTCGTTCATGACGGAGGCGCCAATCTTGTCGACTGACGTGCCGCAAAATCGTCCGAAGCGACTGCTGGTGACGGGGGCGGCCGGGTTCATCGGCTCGAACCTGGTCCACTGGTTGCTGGATCGCTGGCCGGGGGCGTCGATCATCAGCCTCGACGCTCTCACCTACGCGGGAAACCTGGCCAACCTCGAAGACGTTCGCGACGACCCGCGCCATCGATTCGTACGCGGCGACATCTGCGATCGCGAGCTGGTGGCCAAGTTGTGCGACGAGGGTATCGACGCGATCGTCAACGTGGCCGCGCACACGCATGTGGATCGCAGCTTGCTCGGCGGGGACGACTTCGTGGGCACGAACGTCGGGGGCGTCCAGGCGATTTGCGAGGTCATCAAGGAGCGTAAGAGCATCCGCCTGTTGCACGTTTCGACCGACGAGGTCTACGGTTCGCAGGCGCCGGACGAGGTCGCGACCGAGACCACGGCGCTCGATCCGCGAAACCCGTACTCGGCCGCCAAGGCGGGGGGCGATCTCGTGGCGTTGGCGTACATGCACAGCTTCGGGCTCGATGTGGTGATCACGCGATGCTGCAACAACTACGGTCCGTACCAGTACCCGGAGAAGATGATCCCGCTGTTTCTGACGAACCTGTTCGAGGACAAGCAGGTTCCCTTGTATGGAGACGGGCTGCACGCGCGACAGTGGATTCACGTTGAGGATCACTGTGCGGCCATCGCCCGTGTCCTGGAGGGCGGTCGACGTGGTGAGATCTACAACATCTCGACCGGCGTTGGGCTGACGAATCTCGAACTCACCGAGCGGCTCATCGAAATCGTCGGCAAGGACAAGTCGCTGATCAAGTACGTGCAGGACCGTCCGGGGCACGACCGGCGGTACGCGTTGGACGACGGTAAGCTGCGCGGCGAACTCGGCTGGGAGCCGATCTTCGACTTCGGCACCGGTATCGAGCAGACCGTGCAGTGGTTCGTCGATCACGAGGATTGGTGGCGTTCGATCAAATCCGGCGCGTATCGCAAGTACTACGACGAACAGTACGGCGAGCGCATCAAGCATTGAGTGCGACACCCCGCGTTATCGTTCTTGGAGCGGCAGGTCAGCTTGGCCGGCAGATGGTTGCGCGGTTTGAACGCGCGTCCGAATGGGAAGTGATCGCTCGGGACTTGCCGGAACTGGACATCACGGACCCGAGTTCCGTGCGTGATCTGGTTCGCGCGCACTCTCCGCGCTGGGTTGTCAACACGGCCGCCATGACGCAGGTCGACGATTGCGAAACCGCGGAGGCGCAAGCCCGCGCCGTCAACGCAAAGGCCGTCGGCTGCCTTGCGGAAGTCTGCACGGAGACGAACGGTACGCTCGTGCACCTCAGTACGGACTACGTTTTCGACGGTCGGTCATCGCGTCCGTACGTCGAGACGGACGAGCCCAACCCGATCAGCGTGTACGGTCGAACCAAGCTGTTGGGCGAGCAGTACGCCCGTTCGGCTCGTCGACACTTGGTCATCCGCACGGCGTGGATGTACGGTCCGGGTGGACGGAACTTCGTGGAGACGATCCTGGGACGGGCCGCGTCGGGTGCTCCGCTACGGGTGGTCAACGATCAGTTTGGCAGTCCCACTCATGCGTCCGATGTTGCCGAGTGCGTTGAACGGTTGATGCGGCTCGATGCCGAGGGCGTGTTTCACGTGACCAACGGCGGTGAGGCAACGTGGCACGAATTGGCCTGTCGAGCGATCGCGCTCGCCGGGCTGGACGCGGCGGTCGAGCCGGTGACCAGCGAGATGTATGTGACCCCCGCTGCTCGGCCGAGGTACAGCGTTCTCGACTGCGGTAAGTACGTCGCTCTGACCGGTCATCAGCCGCGCGAGTGGGATGCCGCCTTGTCGGAGTATGTACGCGACCGCCGGGTGTCGTAGATCGCCTCGGCCGGAGAAGCTGGAATGGCCACCTGCTCGTGGCTGTTTGGGGTAATCGCCCGGCGTGGGGCCATGATTGACGCGGGGGGCGATTTGAGCCATACTCCCGGCGGCGCGTGATATCGGTTCACCGCCCAACACATGCGGATCGCCCGGACACGAAGGGCCAGCGCAGGAGCACTGGCTGATCCTCTTATGAACAGGACCGACACTCTTCTGGTCTCTCCCTTCCTATTGGGCAGCCACCGCAGGAATCGATACTTGTGGCCACTTGGGCTACGGCCCGTCCCACAATCGGAGAACCCTATCCATGTCGTTTGAAGACAAAACCCTCAACTGTGATGACTGCGGTCAGGAGTTCATCCACTCGGCGGAGGACCAGTCGCGCTACGCTGAGCGCGGGTTTCAGAATGAGCCGAAGCGTTGCCGTCCGTGTCGCGAGAAGCGAAGATCGCAAAGCGGTCGCGGCGAAGGCGGCGGTGATGGCGGTGGCGGTGGCGGTGGTGGCGGCGGCGGTGGCGGCGGGTACGGGGGCGGTCGTCCGCAGCGCGAGTCGTTTGAAGCCGTCTGCGCGGAATGCGGTGCGACCACCACGGTTCCGTTCCAGCCCACGCAGGGGCGTCCGGTGTACTGCCGCGACTGCTTCCGCGCGCGCCGGTAGCGCGCGCCCGTCGACCCATTCGGCGTGCCGACGGTCCGCGCTGCTGTGACCGGGGAAAACGCCGCGGCGTCGATGGTCGGGGAGGGTGCCTTTGGGCATCGGCTGGTATCCTGCGGACGCGCCGGAGGCGTGCCACGGTCGAACTGAGCGGCGTGCGCCTATTCAGCGGGGGCTCCGTGTCTCAGTACGTTCAAGCGCATGATCGCGCGCGGCGGGCATCTTGTTGCTTGGCGGCGGCGCTGCTCGTGGTGGAGGCGCGAGCACAATGGGACCCGGCGGCCGGCGATTGGTCGGTTTCCTCCGTGGTTGACGTGCGCGTGATGACCTGGAATGTTCGTGACGGCGTGCGGTCGAGCGCCGACAAGTCGGAAGGGCTGAATCAATGGACGGCCGTCGCGAGGATCGTCGCGGCGATGAGACCCGACGTCCTGCTCCTCCAGGAAATGGGTGACAACGGTGCCGCGGGGGCGGATTCCGTCGATGCGCTGACGGTGACGATCACGCTGTTCTTACGCGGCGGGGTCGACCCGTTCATGGTCGGACAACCCCAGGTGACCTCGTACGTTGCCAAGTATTCTCCAGGCTACGATCTACCTTACGTGTTCGTCAGCGAGGAGACCGATGGCTACAACCGGAACGTGATGCTGAGCCGGTATCCGTTCGCCGATCTGAACGGAGATGGCAGGAGTGCACTGAGCGACATTCCGACCGTTCTCCCCGACGTGTACGCCCCCGGCGGCGATGGTGGTCTGCGTGGGTTCCAGTTCGCTGAGTTCGGCCTCGACGATGACGCGTACCTCGGAGACCTTGTCGTCGGCAACGCCCATCTCAAATCCGGAGGCGGATCGACTGACGCTACCCTCCGGCGGGAGGCGAGCCAGAACGTCGCGTACGCGATCGACCACTGGTTCAACGGCGCGGGGGAGGGTGTTCCGGATCCGCACGATGTGATGGAAGACGATCCGCCGGCTCAGCGCGTTCTGGATGCCGCGACACCCATCGTGATCGGCGGCGATTGGACTGAGGACGAATGGACGAACGACGCCCGAGGACCGGCCGACTGGCTGACCCAGGCTGAGACTCCCGGTGGGCAGGACGGGACCGACCGGGATCGGTCCGACGCGACCTTTGATGGGGCGTTTCATGTGTTCACCGGCGGCCGTGCCACGTTCGGCAACGTGAAGCTCGACTACGTCGCGTGGCAGGACAGCCTGGTCGCGCCGCGGCGCGCGTTCGTGTTCGACACGGCGGGGACGCCGATCTTTGCGCTCCCAGCGGAACTCGGCGGGTTCGTGCTCCCCGCGGAGGCCAGCGGATACGCCTCCGATCATCGACCGGTCGTCGTGGATCTGATACTCCCGTTGGTCTTCGATGCCGACGCGGACGGTGACGTGGATCTCGATGACTTCACTTCGTTTCATGAGTGCCTGATTGCCGGTGATGCGTGTTCGGTACACGATGGAGATCGGGACGGCGACGTCGACCTCGTTGACTTCGGGGCGTTGATGACTCGGTTCGGCTCCGCTGGGTGAGTTTGTGGTTGGCGTCAGAATTGAAGTGGCGCTGGCAAATGGGTTCGTTTGGTAAATGCGCGTCTGGCTTGGGCGGCGAAACGGCGGTTCTCGGGTTGGATTCGTTGCGTTTGCTCCGGGCTGGTATGTGCTTGGGAGGATGCACTCACCTGCGTCCCTGCCCTTCCGGATCACCGTTGCGTTCGGGTAGGTGAATCCGTTCCGCTTCATCATCCAAAGAGATGGCCCGTGCCTCACGACCGTCCAGTAATCCCCCAGATTGGTTAGCCACTGTCCCGGCGTCCAACGGGAACAGCGACAAGGGGGACTATCGAAACGCCACTGATGGTCGTGCCCTACGCCGTCGCCGGAGAGTTGAATTCGGGGCGGATCGAGGTCCGATGACGAGTAGATTAGGCTTGAATCGTAGCGTTCGCACTTCCAGGTGTAGGTGCCCCCTACTCGAGAGACGGCGTAGTCAATTCGACCAACTGTCACCATGTCGAAGATGACGACCAGCAAGACGACCAAGCCCACTCTTACCAGCACTCGCCACCGGCGCCGCTTCTTCGGTTTCTCCCGGTCCTCATCGATTGTCATCTCGGATGATTCCTTGGTGCAAGACTCGCGATGCGGGGTCATGCCGCATGCCGCGGGTTTCTGCGTCGGCATTCACTCGGCTCCATAACATCGTCCTATTCACGCGGCGAAAAGTGAGGCTGATGTGTGCCTCAGAGTCATGCGCGTTCGTGTTGGCGTGTCGGTCCCCACTCTTGCTGCGCGAGAATCGGGCACGCGGCGAATCATGGTCACGCGAGTTGGGGATTGGCACCTCGCGACTCAGAATGGGATGCGCGGCGGGCGGTGGCGTCAGCGTTTGATGGAGCGGAGGAACTCTTGCACCTCGGGGATGGCGCCTTGGAAGATGAGGTAGCCGTTGTACGGTTCGCGGTCGGTGGTTTCGTCGCTTATTGGTGTGAGCATGATGTGACGCACCTCGTCGCGGTCGCCGGTTTGGCCGAGCGCCCAGCAGAGCTTCACGTAAGCGACTTCGGGCAGCATGTTGGCCGCGGGGACGACGCCGAGCTCCATGATCTCGCGACCGGTTTCGTAGACGTACATCTGCACGTAGCCCCACAGCGTCTGGACGGTCATGTAAATGTGTACGCCCTTGTCGGTAGCGCGTTTGATGGCGCCGTACAGCGGCTTGTTGATGTGCCCCAGCCCCGTGCCGGCGATCACGATTCCGCGGTAGCCGTTGTCGACGATGGCGTCCACGATGTCGGGCTGCATGTTGGGGTAGTAGTAGAGAATGGTGACCTTTTCCTCGAACGCGGTGTTGATGGTGACGTCCCGGTCGTCGCGGCGGCGGCGGTAGTCGTCGCGAAGATCGCGGATGCCGTCGGGGTCCACCATGGCGACGGGAATGTCGCCGATCGTTCGGAAGGTCGAGCGATAGCTGGAGTGCATCTTGCGCACGCGCGTGCCGCGATGCAGCAGGCAGTACTCGTCGGACGTTGGGCCGAACATGCAGACCAGCACTTCGGCGATGTCGCCCTCGGCCGCGGCTTTGACGGCGTTGATCAGGTTGATCGCGGCGTCCGAAGAAGGCCGGTCGGAGGACCGCTGCGATCCGACCATCACGATGGGCACGGGCGGATTCTGGATCATGAACGTGAGGATGGCGGCGGTGTGGTGCATGGTGTCGGTGCCGTGGCCGATGACGATACCGTCGACGCCGGCGCGGATTTCTTCGCCGACCCTTTCGGCCAGGCGGATGTACTGCTCGGGACCCATGTTCTCGCTGAACACGCCGTAGAGTTTCTCGGTGCGCAGATTGCAGATGTCTGCCAACTCGGGGACGGACCCGTACAGCTCTCCCGGCGAAAACGCAGGGATAACGGCACCGGTTCGGTAGTCCAGTCGGCTGGCGATGGTGCCGCCGGTTCCGAGAAGCGTGACGTTGGGCTTGCGGTCGTCGACCGGGAATTGCTTTTCGGGGATCTTGTAGTGCGCTTCGCGGCGTCCGTGTTCGGTGATCTTGGTGATGGCTTCGGCCGCAACGCCGATGTTGTACCCGCTGGCGAGTTTGAGCACGACGTGTTTGTCGTCGGCCGTCTCGGAGCGGGGCAGGATCAGCCCGGAGAAGCGCCCCTTGGACGATTCGATCACCACGTCGCTCCAGATGCCGACGCGGAACGTATCAAGTATGCTTCCTGCGATGCCGCGATAACCTGTCATGCTCTTTTCAACCATGCCGGGCGCCGAGCGAACGTCGTCGTGTGGCTATCATTTTACTTCCTGGTGCGGGGCTTCGGCCGAGGAGACGCTGATTGCCTCGGCGACTTGGTCCGCGACGGCGCGCCCCTCGGCGCGCCCGTACCATGTGCTCATCAGCGTGCCCATCAGGTAGCGGTGCTTCCGCTCGGACGTTGGGAATGTCAGGTTGGCGGACTGCGTAACGGCGTTCGCAACGCCAACGCGGATTTCGTGTTCACTGACCGCGGGACCGATCGCCCGCAACTCCGCGGACACCGGCGACCCGCCGTCGTCGCTTTGGCGTCCAAGCGCGCGGGCAATGAGTGCAGGGACGCCGGCCCGCGTCAGTATGCCTTCGGCGTGGGCTTTGAATACGCTGTGGATTTCCTGGTCGTCAAGTGTATCGATGGGGAGTCCCGCGCGGCGCATGGCCTTGAAACGGTGCGTGAGGATCACCGCAGCGAAAGAAGGCTCGACGCCGAGTTCGTCCACCAGTCGATCGAATAGTTCCGTGCGGTTTGACACAACGAGTGGCTCTATGACTTCCGCGGGGAGCCCGAGCTTCTGATAGCGATCGATCCGATCCCAAACGCGGATCGGAAGCTGCGTGCCGATGCGTTGCAGTCTGTCTTCGGCGAGTGCGATCGGCGGCAGATCGGTGTCGGGGTACATGCGTTCGGCGCCGGGGAGGATGCGCTCGAAGCCGGTGGTTCCGTCCTTGTGTGCCTGCCGCGTCTCCTCGGGGATGCCGAGGGTCGCCTCGCGGGCGCGGATGATGATCTCATCGCAGGCGGTGCGTGTGTCCTGTTCGTCGCCCCAGACCAGGACCAGGGCATCGCCGTCGGCGGCTCTGGTACGCCGGCGCAGCTCCTTCCAGTCGCGGACCATCAGCAACTCGGAAGCCGTGTCGGAGTGGACGATGTTGGGCATTGTCATCAGGCAGGCGATCACCCGCACGCGGTCGGAGAATTCCTTGGCGAACGTGGTGTGCTCTTGCATTGCGTGGTTCAGCAATCCGGCGAACCCGCGCAGCACGACGCACTTGGCGCGATGCCCGCGCTCCATCACGCCGCGGATTGGCAGATAGTGGGTCTTGGAGACCGACCGGGTGACGTCGTGCGACGACGCGAGGAAAGTGTCCGGTGTCACGCCGCGCCGCTTCAGCTCGTCGCGAATGGCCAGGAGCGAGCACTGCCGCATGGCCTCGTTGTAGATCAGCAGCGGGATGCGGGTGATCTGGGGCACGCCCTTGATCTCGATGCGCGTTCCGCCGCGTACGCTGACGTTGACGTCCTCGCGGGCCGCGCCGTAGCCGGTGCGGACCCTTCCCGTGCTGCGGCAGAGCATGCGGATGATCTGGCAGACGTCGGCCATCTCCTGCGGGCTGCGCATGTCCGGTTCGGTAACGACCTCGATAAGGGGCATGCCGAGTCGGTCGGTGAGCAGCACGCGATCGTGCCCGACGTCGGAGACCTCTCTGCACGAATCCTCCTCGATGGAAAGCTGGCGAATGCCGATCTTGCGATCCTTGTAGGGGATCCAGCCCTCGACGCCCAGAATTGCCGTTCGCTGGAAGCCGGCCGGAATCGATCCGTCGAGGTATTGCTTTCTGGCGACGTGCATCTCTCCGACGATGTAGAGGTTGCAGAGCAGTGCGATCTCCAGGGCGATGTCGATGGCGCGCTCGTCCGGGAAGAACGGCGGCGTGTCGTCGATGTCGTAGGTGCAGACGGTGTCGCGATGGATGCGATAGTAGATGTTCTTGCGTGTTTTCTTCTCCATCAACGCCGTGCCGTCGTACTCGCCGAGTTCGGAGAGTGTGGGCCTCATGTGGCGCAACACTTCGGCGTCGTAGTCGTCGCTGTACCGGCCGGCCGGACAGCGGCAGAAGAGTTTGCGGTTGGTGAGGAGTTGCTGGTGCACTTCGAGCCCGCACGCGAGTCCTATCGCGTGATAGTCCTCGGCGGTCATCTGGAGAAACGGCTTAAAGGGCAAACTCATACTGTACGGCGCTCCTGGGCAGAAGATCGAGCCGAGAGTCTATGGTCGGGGCATGCGGCGGGCAATCCACGCGATGAACTATGTGATCCGTCGCGGCGTGTGAGTATCAGCTATTCGGCTCGTCCCTGGTACCGCCGATCCAGCCGTAGACGGCGGGGATGACGAATAGGGTCAGCAAGGTCGATGTTGCGAGTCCGAAGATGACGACGACGGCCAGAGGACGCTGCACTTCCGACCCGGGACCTCGTGCGAGCAGAAGCGGTAGGAGACCGAGAATCGTCGTGATGGCCGTCATCAGCACAGGCCGCAGACGGCGCACGCCACCCAAGACGAGCGCATCGTGAAGAGTCTCTCCGCCGGCGCGCAGCTCGTTGATGTAGCTGACGAGCACGACGCCGTTCTGCACGGCGATTCCGAAGAGGGCGATGAAGCCCACGGACGCGGGTACCGAGAGATACTCTCCGGTAAGGAACAGACCGAAGATCCCCCCGATGAGGGCGAGCGGAACGTTGACGATGATGATGAGCGCATGTCGCGTGGAATTGAAAGACATCCAGAGCATGAGGAACACCACCGCGATCACGATTGGCACGATGATCGACAGGCGGGCCATGGCGCGCTGCTGGTTCTCGAACTGCCCACCATACTCGATGTAGTAGCCCGGCGGCAGATCGACGTTGGCCTCGATGCGCTGCTGGATATCGGCGATGACGCTTCCCATGTCCCTCCCGCGTACGTTGCCCTGAACGATCCAGCGCCTCTGGTTTTTCTCACGGTTCACCTGAATCGGACCCACGACCTCCGTCACGTCGGCGACCTGGATGAGTGGAATGAGCGAACCGTCTCCCGTGTGCACCAGTATGTTGCGTATCGATTCGGGATCGACTCGGCGATCTTCCCGGAAGCGCAAGTGGATCCCGAAACGGCGTGTGTTGAGGTACAGCGTGTCGATCACCTCGCCGCCGACGGCCAATTCCACTATTTCCTGAATCTGGCGGACGGCGATGCCGTACCGTGAACAGGCTGCACGGTCTGCGATGATCTGAACCTGCGGCTGGCCGAAGCTCTGCTCAACGGAGAGGTCCACCAGGCCCGTGACGTCTTCAATCGCCGCGCCGATTTGGTTTGACTTGTCCCGAAGCACGTCGAGGTCTTCCCCGTACAGCTTGATGGCGAGCTGCGCCCTGATACCGGAGAGGAGTTCGTCGAACGCGTTTTGGATCGGTTGGGTGAAGTTCAGTTGAATCCCCGGCCATGACGAGAGCTTGTCGCTCAACGACTCGATGAGCTCTCTCTTGCTTGCGTACCGGGTCCATTGCCGGAGAGGATGCAGTTCGAGGTGAATCTCCGCGTAGTTTACGGGGTGGGGGTGGCTGCCCGCCTCGGGACGACCGATTCTCGAGATAACCTCTTCGACCTCCGGATAGGCGATGATCTCCTTTTCGAGTTTCATGATCGTATCGGTCGCTTTCTCGAGGGAGATGGACGGCGACATGACCACGCCGATCAGGATGGAGCCTTCTTCCAGCACCGGAATGAACTCCGTTCCGATGAATGGCAAGACCGCGAGGCTCGCCACAAACGCGGCGAGCGCGGCGACGACGACAGCGCCTTTCCAGCGAATCGCCCGTTCCAGCAGCGGTCGATAGAGGTGTTTGAGCTTCGTGACCAGGAGCAGTTCTTCGCGCACCTCCTGTCGGAGAAGAAACACCGCGAGGACCGGTGCGACGACCAGGGCCGTTCCAATGGACCCGAGCAGCGCAAACGCGATGGTGAACGCCATCGGAGCGAACATCTTGCCCTCAACGTCCTCCAGCGTGAAGATCGGGAGGAAGACGGTAACGATGATCGCGATCGAGAACAGTATCGGGCGACTGACTTCCTTGGCGGCGCTGAGGATGACGTCCGACTTGCTTCGCGCCGCGTTGGCCGGTTCGTTCAGGTGGCGGAAGATGTTCTCGACCATGACGATCGCCCCGTCACCCAGCATGCCGATGGCTATGGCGATGCCGCCGAGTGACATGAGATTGGCCGAGATCCCGTTGATGCCCATGCAGATGACGGCGACGAGCGCGCAGATCGGCAGAGACACTATCACGATGAGGGCCGCCCGCACGTTTCCCAGGAACACCAAGAGGGTGATGAGGACGAGCCCCGCGCCTTGTAGCAGTGCCTTCTTGACCGTCCAGGTCGCTTGCCCGACAAGCTCCGCCTGCTCGTAGTATGGAACGAGCGATACACCTTTGGGCAGTGATGCCTGGACGCTTATGACTTTTCGGTACAGACGTTCTATGACTTCCGAGGTGTTCTCGCCGTACAGTTTCAGGACAATGCCGGAAACGACTTCCTTCTCGCCGTTGCGGGTGACGACACCACGGCGGATCTCGTTTCCGTAGACGACGTCGGCCACGTCGGCCAGCGTGATCGCGACGCCGTCTTCGACCTTGATGGGGATGCTGCGAATGTCGTCCAGGTCTTCCAGGAGCCCCAGGCCGCGCACGAGCGATTCTTCCGAGCCGACGACGAGAAACTGCCCGCCGACGTTTGCGTTGTTGGCGCGGACCGCTTCGACGAGGTCTTCAAGCGACAGGTCGTACCTCAGTAGTGCGTCCGGGTCGACGCGAATCTGGTACTGCAGGACGTGACCGCCGATGGAGAGAATGTCAGTGACGCCGGGCACTGTTTTGAGTTGAAACTTCACAACCCAGTCGTTGAGTTCGCGCAGGTAGGTATTGACCTCCTTGCCGCCGGTATCAACGGTCTCGTCGGCGGTGAGGTAGTAGATGAAGATCTGACCGAGCCCGGTGGAGATGGGTCCCAGCGCGGGCGGTTCATCCATCTCCGGCAATTCCGGCATGGCCGCCGCAAGTCGCTCCGCCACGAGTTGGCGGGCGAAGTATATGTCGACGTCGTCTCTGAAATAGACGTACACGACGGCCATGCCGAACGCCGACGTGGACTTGATCTGCGTGACGCCCGGCAACCCGTTCATGGCCGATTCCACGGGATAGGTGATGAGGCGCTCGATCTCTTCCGGCGCCATGCCGTGACCTTCGGCGAACACGGGAACCATGATGGGAGAGATGTCGGGAAAGGCATCGACGGGCATTCGGTCGTACTCGTAGATACCGAACCCGATCAGCGCGACGACCGCCACGACGACCAGTCCTTTCGCCTCGAGAGATGCCTCGACCAGCCGGTCAATCATCGCCAGTTCTCCAATCGACGGGAGCCATCCGCCCCGGTACGCCGTTTGAGTAGTTCCACTGCTCGGGAGGAACTCACAGTCGCATGATTCGTGAACACTGCACTAGTGACCGTGACCGGCATGGGCGTCGATGCCGCTGGTAACGATCTTGGCCTTTAGTTCAAAGGCGCCTTGGGTAACGTAGCGCTGCCCAACGGCTAGACCGGAGAGAATCTCCACACGTGACTCACTGCTCCGTCCGAGCGAAACCGGTGTGGGCGTGAAGCCCTCCGGCGTTTCAACGAATACGACAGGCTCTTCGTCGAGTCGTTGGATCGCCGCTTCGGGGATCACGACAGACGCACCTTCCCGTCCGACGGTGATTTCCGCATTGACGAACAGCCCCGGTCGCCACACGCCACCGGGGTTGGGCAACACTACGCGCGCAAGTGCCGTTCGTGTCTTCCTGTCGATGACCGGTGTGACGTACTCTACGATCCCTTCGGCGCCGGGCTCACCGGCCCCCATCGAGACGCTGACGCTCATGCCCTCCCGAACGAGCGGCAAGTCCTTCTGGTACACGGCGATGTTCACCCACACGCTGGTGAGGTCGGCGACGGTGAAGGCGCCGGACTCGCCGCTGTGCTTTTCGCCCAAGGTGAGGTGTTTTTCGATCACTGTTCCGTCGAACGGGGCACGTAGAGGATACCACGCCAGCCTCTCCTCGGACCTGGCCTGACCGAGACTGCTGGGGCGGTCGCCGCCGATCGCGGGATGCTTGCAGTCCTTGCAGTTGGGGTCGGTGCACTGGGAGGGCGCCGCAGGGGGTTTCGTTTGGAACTGGGCGAGTGATTCCAGTTCCGCGATCTCATCGGGTCTGATCCCCAGTACGAACAAGTGGCTTCTCGCTCCCGTTATTTCGATCTCGTTCACGTTTCGCTCGCGTTTGGCTTCCAGCAGATCGCGGCGAACCTTGAAGCTGATGCTGTCGCGGGTCGCCGTATAAAGTGCGTCGGCCTTCTTGTACTCCGCGGCGACCGCCTGATAGTCGCGTTCGCTGGCGACCTTCTTCTCGAAGAGCGGTTTCTCTCTGCGATAGGCGGCTTCGGCATACACCAACTCGGCATATGCGGAGACGAGGGTGCTGCGGTTTTCCCCCATCTCGCTGCCGTTCAGATCGCGGAGCGTTTCCAGGGACGGAGATGTGTTCAGCAACTCCAGCAGTTCGAGCGTGTTGTCACGCACCGCCTGAGCGCGCGCGATATCGACCGTGCGACAGCCAAGCTCGGACCACTTCGCGAGATAGTCTACCTTGGCCTCTCCCAACTCGGCGCTTTCCAGCCAGGCCATCAAATCGTTCGCATGCACGGAATCGCCGACATTCGCGAGCACCTCTCGGACGATCCCGGTTGCGCGCGGCACGATGTGTGCGACGCGATCGGCGTTGAGGACTATTTCGCCGGGCAGTCGTATGCGCGTGGCCAGATTTCCCGAGGCGGCGGCCTCGACCCTCACGCCGTACTTGCCTCGCTCGTCAGGACTGAGGCGAATGACGGATTCCGTCTTGCCATGGTCGTCGGAGGCGTGACCGGCGCGCGGTTCGGGATCGCCGTCTTCCTCGTGCGAATCGGCGTCCCCATGGTCTTCGTGGTTGCGCCCATGCGAATCCCCCGAGGCAGCCTCCTTTTCAGGATGCTGCGCTCGAACGATCGTCAGAGCGACCAGACCGCCACCCAGGATGATAGCCAACGCCACCACCGTGACGTGCGTCGTTCTATTGTACATCGTGCTGCTCCTTCGATGATCTTGCCAGCCGGTCGACGCAAGTGTCTACAAGAGAAGCGCCGCAGCCGCGTGGCGCAGTGTTTCTCTGACGAACGTCTCCAGCGATGCGGCGTCAACGGGGGCGCATCCGCCGCACAGAGAGAGAAGCGCGACCCCGACGATCACGACGGGCTTGGCGCTGCGCAGACGTCTTTTGTTAATCATGGTTTCGTACCTTCCTCGGTGTTTGGGTCCGGCGGTTGTTCGCCGGGGGCGGGCTCGCCCATGATGCTCGAAAGGGGCAGGCCGATGGCTCGCTCCAAGTCGGGGATGGCCGTGGCCGCGGCTTCGGAAGCGCTCACGTATCCGCTTCGGGTTTCCAGAAAAAACCGCTGTGCTTCGAGTACCGAGAGAAACGACGTGCGCCCGGCGCGGTACGCCTCTCGCGACAGATCGAGGTTCTTGTCGGCGAGCGGCAGCGATCGATCGCGATAGAGCTGCATCATTCGCCATGCGGTCGATGCGCGATCGACGGCACCTCGTACGTCCTGCGTCATCGCCCGATCAAGCGCCTCGGCCGTCTTGCGCGCTCGTTCGAGCGCAAACGTCGCCTTGGCGATTTGGGCCTGATTCTGATCGAAGATCGGAATCTCGATTCCAAGGCTCGGACCGATGACGGTCTCGTGGCCACCTTCGCCGTGACGCTCGGATCGCGGTTGAATGCCCGGTGCGGCGAGCGCGCCGTTGGCGATGGACGCGCGGGCCGTGTCCGCCAGGAAATCCCGTCCACCTTGTGAGCGGCGCGCTTCGCTTTCGAATTCGATGCCCATCTCGACGGACGGAAAAACGCGCCGGCGTTCCTCCTCCAGCGAAGCCTCCGCGGTCGAGACGGCTTTCGCCGCCGCCCGAATGTCCAGACGCTGCGTTCTCGCGAGTTCGACCAACGATTGGGGGTCTGCCATTTCCGGGTAATCGTCCGGCAGCGCGTCCACAAGGGACAAACTACCCGCGTCCGCGACGAGGCCCAAAGTGGTCGCCAGCGCCCGACGGGAATCCGCGGCCGCCAGACGTGCCCGCTCGACCTCGATCTCGGCGTCGACCACCAAGCTTCGAGAAAGGTTGACGTCCAGCTCCGCCGCTGCTCCGGCCTGCTGCCGCGCGATCGCGAGTTCGAGGAGGTTCCGGGAAACGGTGAGGTTCTCTCGCTCGATGCGGTATCGCTCATCCGCACCGACGGCTCTGTAGTACGCCGTCTTCGCGTCCGCCGCGAGATGGGCGGCCATGCGGGCGAGATCGAGAATGGCGCGGTCCAGCGACCGCTCGGCCGACCGAGTGCGGATGGGAATCTGCCAGAGCTCGGCGATGTTCTGTGCGACGCTCGCCTCGATGCTCGCCAGACCGCCGCCGTCGGGGAACTTCGCGGTGATGCCGAGAAAGGGGTTCGAGAGAAGCCCGGCCTGCACGACATCCGCGCGCGCCATGCCCACGTCGAAAAACGCGGCTTGGAGCGACGGATTGTTCAGCAGACTGATCTGGGCCGCTTCCGACGCGGTGATGCCCTCATTGACCAATCTTGCGACGACTTCGGCGACGATCGCGTCGTCTTCCGGGCGATAGAGACGGTCGATTCCGGTGGCGCCGCCGACGTGTTGCTCGACGCGCACGTAGTCCTGCTGCGGGTCGACCGTCGCGCAGCCGTACACTTGAATCAGCGCGGCGATCAGGCCGCAAACAACCATGCTCTTGTTGACCATGCGATGATCCCTTTGAGAGTCTCCACCGAAACGGGGGCGGTCGCGCGGGTTGCGTACACCGGACTGCAATCGAAGAGCGCGCAGACACTTGGCGCAACGTCGCTGAGCGGTGATCGCGGGGGAATCAGATCAGACGGGGAATGTCACTAGGTTCAAAGGGGAGTTTCGTGCACGCGCTGGTTTGCCCGGCCCCGACGGGCACCATTGGGGCAACGGCATGCGCGTCGTCGACTTGAAACTCCGGGAGCGGATGGGTGGTCGACACGGGCAGATCGACGTCGTCGAGCTGCTGTTTTGCGCGGATCATCGCCGGGTTGCACGGATCACCCGAGCACTCGGACTCATGCCCGCAACCGTCCTCTTCGTTGCAGTGGCACGAATGCAGCAGCACTTCGGCCGAGCACAACGTCGGGACGACGATGAGCGCCACTGTCGCGAGGAAGACTGCGATGATCGGTGATCGCACCATGCAACCAAATCTAGCGATTCCGGATGATCGAGTCAACGCCTTGATGTAACGGCGATGTCACTGCGCGGCCCGTCTCATAATCAGCGGCGTGCGCAGCCTTGC
>JAJDDR010000204.1 GCA_029260255.1 Phycisphaerae bacterium | reverse complement strand
CGGCGCACGGCGTGGTCGGAGCGTCCGTCTTTGCGTTTTCCGCCGCGCTTACGCTGGGCGTTCATCGTGTTTTCGGTGCGCGGCGTGTTGCGGTGAACTCGGTGGGGCAGGACGTCGACGGCGAGGGGAACGCGCCGTCGGATCGGGCGTACGTCGCCGCGCGGGAACGGATCGCGGACTACGTGGCCGTGGTCAAGCCGCGGGTGACGTGCATGGTCGCGGTCGCGACGGTGCTGGGGTTCTACCTCGGTAAGAGCGAACCGCTGGCTGGTGAGGTGTTGATCCGACTGCTGGCGTCTGCCGTTGGGATGATCAGCTTGGTCGGGGGGGCGAATGCGCTGAATCAAGTGCTCGAGCGCAGGCATGACGCCCGCATGGAGCGCACCGCCGATCGGCCTGTGGCGGCCGGCCGGCTCGGTGCCCGCGCCGTTCTTTGGTTTGCACTCGGCTTGTCATTCGTCGGTTTGGCGATACTGGCTGGGTGGGTGAACTGGTCGTGCATGGTTCTGGCCGCGATCGCGTGGGCGGCGTACGTGTTCGCGTACACTCCGTTGAAGCGAATCCGCCCTGGGTCAGTGTTGGTCGGCGCGGTTCCCGGGGCGTTGCCGCCGGTGATCGGCTGGGCGGCGGCGGGCCCGTTGGAGGGGCGGGCGTTTGTTCTTTTCGCGATCATGTTCATCTGGCAGTTGCCGCATTTTCTGGCGATCGCGTGGCTTCATCGAGATGACTACGCCAAGGCCGGCTACAGAATCCTGCCCGTCGTGAAGCCGGACGGGCGTCGTGTATTCACCGAGATGATCGCGTACTCGCTGGTGCTGATTCCGGTGAGTTTGTTGCCGAGCGCGCTGGGTATGGCGGGCGCGCTATACTACTTCGGGGCGTTCGTTCTCGGGTTCGTTTTTCTGGCGTTTGGGATGGAAGTTGCGCGTCTCCAGACCCGATTGAGCGCTCGGCACCACCTGCGGATCTCGCTGGTCTACCTTACGCTTCTCTTCGTGTTGATGTCGGTGGACAAGATCGCGTCATAGCGACGGATCGCGTACGGCGGCGGGATCATGCGCGTTCGCGAGCTTACGGGCTCGGAACGTCCAGACGCCGACGACGCCGACCATCGAGAAGACGACACCGTAGACAACAACGGCCAGCACGATGACGCCCGCCTTGGCGCCCTCTACCATCTCCGAAGACGGATCGCCGAAACACGTCGAACACGCCAACACTGCACGGGGACCGCATGCCGAGACAAGAAGGACGAGTGCGAGCAGACGGCGGTGTTTTGTGAGGATGGAGATCACGGTCGACTCATTCCCCGAATCTTGCGAATGAACCAAGTCGAATACCAGACGAGCACGCACCCGGAGACGATCGACACGACGCCGACGGTCAGATTGACGAGGTTGCCGTTGCTCCGATAGTCGAGAATGCCCCACCATCCCACGAACGCGGACATCGCGATGGAGGCGATTACGAACACGATGTGGAATGCTTTGAGTGACATTAGACGTTCACCGCGTGGAAGCCGGACTCGATCTCAACTACCGGCAGGAGCATCAGCACAACGAAAAAGAACACCGTCAGCCCCAATACGCAATAGATGATTTTCTTCTCGGATATCAGGTGCATGAAGTAGCACGCCACCAGGGACCCCTTGATCGACGCGATGAGCATGGCCAGTAGAATGGCCGAACCGACGGAAAGGTGCAGCGAAGCGATAGCGACGGTTACGATCGTCAGCGCCATGAGTGCGACGAAGACGGTGATGTAGACCTTAACATGTCTGGCGATGTCCTCTGCACCATGTGCGGTCATGATCGGCTCCTTGGGCGATTATAGCAGATAGAGCAATGGAAAAAGGAAAATCCACACGAGATCGACAAAATGCCAGTACAGGCCGGCGCACTCGACACGGCCGGTGAATCGCTCGCGCTGTGTCTTCCACATCGCGGATCCCGGGAACATCAGCCACGTATTCACGACGATACCGCCGATGATGTGCAGCCCGTGCAGGCCGGTGAGCGTGAAGTAGAGCGCGAAGAAGTTGCTGTGCCGGGGTCCGAAATTGGTCAGGCGACGGATGTCGGAGCGTTCGATGCGCATCTCTTCGGGATGGACGCCGGCGTGTTCGCCGTCTTTCTCGGGGTCGGGCGTGAACAGTATGTGGTCCTCGTGTTTCTCGCCAAGGTGTCCGCGAACGGATGTTTTGTCGTTCAGAAAGACCTCGTAGTGGCTGAACTTGGGGGTGTACTCGAAGGTCTTGATGACCAGGAAGGCGAGGGACAGCGCGATGGTCATGCCCATGTAGCGGCGGAACTTGCCGAAGTTGTCGAGCTTCAAGGACGCCCAGGACATCACCATGGTCACGCTGGAGGTGATGAGGACGATGGTGTTGAGCGTGGCAAGCGGTACGTTCAGTTCGTCGGACCCGCGTGGCCAACTCGTCGCGCCGACGCGGAGGAGCACGTAGGCGGAAAAGAGGGCTCCGAAGAGCATGACCTCGGAGGCGAGGAAGAGCCAGATGCCCAGCTTGGCGTTGGTCACGCCGGTGAGGGGGTGCGGCTTGTCGATGTATTTGATTTCGGCGGACGACACTCGGTTGCTCTCCTAGGCGGGTGCTTTGTTTTGGGGGCTGAACCCGGTCGGGTCTTCCGGCGGGCTGTATTCGTACGGTCCTCGGTAAACGACAGGCTCGGTCTCGAAGTTTCCGTGCGGCGGCGGCGACGGCGCGGCCCATTCCAGGGTGGTCGCGTCCCAGGGATTGCTGCCCACCTTCTTCCCCGCGAAGATGCTGGCAAAGAAGTTGATAATGAACGGAATCTGAGCGATCCCCAAGCACCACGCGCCCCACGAGGATGCAATCGTCAAGTCTTGCACGTCTTTGCCGTGCTCATAAACAGTCTGGTCGTAGAGCCGCCGAGAAACGCTGTGCATCCCCTGGAGGAACATGGGCATGAACACGACGTTCATGAAGATCAGCGTGCCCCAAAAATGCAGCTTGCCGAGCATGTTGTTCATGAGACGCCCGGTGACCTTCGGGAACCAATAGTAGATGCCGCCGAACAAGGCCATTAGCGTGCCGGGAGCGACCACGAAATGGAAGTGCCCGATCACGTAATAGGTGTCGTGCAGGTGAATGTCCGAAGCCGTCAGCCCCAGCGGCAAACCCGTCAAACCGCCGATGGCGAACATGGGTAAGAACGCGATGGCGAAGAGCATCGGCACCGTGTAGCGGATCGACGCGCCCCACAGGCTGATGACCATCGCCGTCAGGATGATTACAGACGGCACCGAGATAATCATCGTCGTCGTTTGGAAGAACGCGCTCATGGTGGTGCCCATGCCGGTCATGAACATGTGGTGCGCCCAGACGATGAAAGACATGAACCCCAGAAATATCGTTGCGTAGACCAGCGAGCGGTATCCCCACAGCGGCTTACGTGTGTTGTTGGCCAGGATCTCAGCCACGATGCCCATCGCGGGTAGGATCAGCACGTAAACCTCCGGGTGGGCCAGGAACCAGAACAGGTGTTGCCACAGCAGCGGGTTTCCCTCACCCGCGATATCCAACACTTGATTGCTCACCACCAAGCCGGAGGGCATGAAGAAACTCGTGCCCGCCAGTCGATCCATCAACTGCAGGACCCCGGCGGCTTCCAACGGCGGGAACGCCAGAAGCAGAAGGAACGCCGTCACGAGTTGTGCCCACACGAAGAACGGCAGGCGGAAGAACGTAAGCCCCTCGGCGCGCAGCTGTATGATCGTCACGATGAAGTTGACCGAGCCGAGCAGCGAAGAGGTGATGAGGAACACCATGCCGAACAGCCATGCCGTCTGTCCGGGGTTGATATTGGAGAGCGGTGGATAGGAGGTCCACCCGGATTGGGCCGCACCGCTGGGCAGGAAGAAACTGCCCAGCATAATCACACCGCCGAGAAAGTAGACCCAATAGCTGGCCATGTTCAGCCGCGGAAACGCCATGTCGGGGGCGCCGATCTGGAGCGGCATGACGTAGTTTCCGAATCCGCCGACGGCGAGCGGCACGACACCGAGAAACACCATGATCGTCCCGTGCATCGCGCCGAGTTGGTTGTAGAATTCGGGGAGCATGAGCCCGCCGGGCATGTTCCCCTCACCGAAGATCTTCGCCAGAAACGGGATCTCCGTCCCCGGGTAGGCGAGTTGGAATCGCATCACCATCATCAGGGTGAAGCCAAAGAGCAGGAACAGCAGCGCGGTGATCGTGTACTGTATTCCGATGACCTTGTGATCGATCGAGAACACGTACTTGCGCCAAAACCCCAGCTCGTGGTCGTGCTCGCCGCTCATTACTCGTCTTCCTCTTCTTCCTCTTCGTCGTCACCGCCGGCCATGTCCGCGTACCACGCCTCGAACTCCGCGGCCGAGTAGACCGTCAGGTCGCCCTTCATGTTGTAATGGTTGTTGCCACATAGCTGGGCGCACGCTACTTGGTAGTCGCCGGTTTGCGTGGCCTGGAACCATATGGGTATCTTCATCCCGGGGATCACATCCTGCTTGATGCGCATCACCGGGATCCAGAAGCTGTGAATCACATCCTTGGACGTGAGGTCGCAAATGATGGGGCGATCCACCGGGATGCGGAGATCGTTGTTGGTGACCAGGTCGTCGGCCGCGGCGGGATCGTCGTAGTCAAGTCCGATGAGGTTGTCGGCGGCCATCAACTCGGGCGCGGTACGCCCGAATTCGCCGTCAGCACCCGGGTAATGGAAATTCCAGGCAAACTGCTCCGCGACGATTCGCAGGTGCAGGGGTTTCTGCTCCTCTGTCGGAAACTCGTTCTTGATCTGAGCCCACACGGGCATCGAGAAGCCGATGAGCAGGACGGCCTCGAACGCCGCGACGCACACCTCGGACCACTTCGACGCCTTCGCCTTGGGCAGTTGATGGCTGGCGCGATGCCCGGGGCGGGCCCGAAATCGGATCAGGCAGTAGGTGAAGAAGATGCCCCAACCGACGAATATCGCGCCCATGAACCAGTGAATCACGTTGATGAGGCGATCGACCTGGTATCCGTGCGTCGAGATGTCGGGGGGCAGCCAATAGCCGTAGAGACTGTCCAGCATGGTACCGAAACTCCGTCTTTTGGAACCCGATGGCGCATGGCTCGCAGGCTGATTTCGTGGGTCGACCGCACTTAGACCCGTCCCCCGCGTCGCAAGCACCCGAACAAAGACCTTGCGATAAAGCGGCTCCGACACCGATGCCTATTTGGTACGTCAAATCGCCGCACCCGTCAACACCGAAAAACCGCCTGAGTGCCGCTACAGGGTGCTTTGGGGGCCCACGGGCCCTGAGTCGAAAAACGACGTGGGTATGGTCGTTGTTGCGCAGCCACCTGCCCCGACCTGGCGAGAGCGGTTACGGGGGATTCTCGATCGGGGCTGCCGATGCTACACTCTCCCCATCTGGGACGCAGATCGGCGCCGCTCCAACGCCGTGAACTCGCACAGTGTGAGATCGAACTCAATGTGGGAAGCACACAGGCCATGATCGGATCAGAACGACGGTTTTCCTCGGTTGTTGTTGTTGTGCTGATCCTTGCCGGGCTCTCTGGTGGCGCGATGGCATACCGGCAGATCCTTCGCGAAGTCCGATCCGTTGCACACCAAAAGGAACTCGATGTCCTCGGGCAGGTGCCTTTTTTCGAGCTGATGCGGGAGAATCAGAAGACCCTGACGTCGGATACGCTGCTGGGGGAGGTGTGGGTTGCGGATTTCATCTTCACACGCTGTGCCGGACCCTGTCCACGCATGACCGCTCAGATGGCAAAACTGCAAGACAGGCTGACCGGGTTTGATGATCTGCGCTTCGTCACTTTCACCGTCGATCCCGAGTACGATACTCCCGAAGTGCTTGATCGCTACGCGCGGGAGTTCGGCGCCGATCCCGACCGGTGGTTCTTTCTTACCGGCGACCGGCAACGCATCCGAGAACTCTCGATCAAGGGCTTCAAGCTGGCGGTGGGAGAGGCGGCGGATGACGAACACTTCATATTGCACAGCACCCGGTTCGTGCTGGTGGATCGGAAGGGCCGCATTCGCGGGTACTACGACGAGACCGAACCGGAGCAGATGGCGAAGCTCGCGGCCGACGTTCGGCGTGTCGCGGCGCAGCCGTAACCGTGATGACCACGGCCGACCTTCCCGGTATCAATGCTTGCCTGAACGGGATGGCGACGTTGCTGCTTGCGGCGGGGTATTACTACATTCGCCGCGAAAACGTCGGCCGTCACAAGGTGTGCATGGTCTCGGCGTTCGCGGTTTCGTGCCTGTTTCTCGTTTCGTACGTGACGTACCACGCGACGCACGGGTCGACCAAGTTCACGTATCCCGGGCCGATCGTTCGGACGTTCTACTTCTCGATTCTCATCACGCACGTGGTTCTGGCGGCTGCCATCGTCCCGATGGTCTTGGTCACGCTGACGCGCGCGCTGCGTGGGCAGTTCGACAAGCACAAGCGGATCGCGCGGTTCACGTGGCCGGTGTGGATGTACGTTTCGGTGACGGGCGTGGCGGTCTATCTGATGCTGTACCGGCTCTTTCCCGGCGGCGGTTGAGGGGTCGGTCGACCTGCGTCTAACTTGTTTTCTGGAATGAGGTTAGGATGCGGCCTATCAGCGCGCGTGTAGCCGGTGTAACATCCCGCTGCACGCACTAGACCACGCCGAATGGCGCGGAACACGGCAATCGGGAGACATCCGTGACGAACACAGATTCCGATCACGTCATCAGCAGGGCCCTCAAAAGCTACTTCAAGGAGTTCGGCGCGCTCAAGGAGTGCGGCCGAGAATTCTGGGTCGTCCAACTCGTCAATCTCCTCGACGGCGTTGCGTACTTCGCGATGCTGACGGTGAGCACGCTGTACCTGAGCGAGACGCTCGGATACAGCGACGAGCACGCCGCGTGGCTGTGGGGGACGTGCATGTTCGTCTACACGCTCGTCAGTTTTGTGGCCGGATTCGTGGGCGACTCCCTCGGCATCAAGCGGACGCTCTACTTGTCCGTTGTGCTCCTGGTCGCCTCGCGGCTGGCCATCAGTTTCACGGTAGCGAAGCCGATCGTGATTCCCGCGCTGTTCGTCATTGCGGTGGGGACGGCGATTATGACGCCCATTCTGATCGCGGCCACGAAGCGTCACACGACGCCGAAGTCGCAGACGGCCGGTTTCAACATGCTGTATTTCCTGATGAACGTCGGGGCGTTTCTGGGGAACCTGACGCTCGATCCGCTGCGCGACCTGCCTTGGGGGAACCGGTCGGTGTTCATGGTGGGGTCGGCCATGAGCATCCTGTGCTGGTTGTCGATTCTGCTTCTGTGGCGCAAGCCGCTGGATAGGGTTGACGCTCAGGCGCGGATCGAGAAGGGCGAGGTGGATCAAGCGGAAGGGAAGTGGGAGGCGCCCTGGACCATTGCCGCGAGTGTCATGAAGGAGTCGACGTTCTGGCGTTTCATGCTGTTTCTGGTGGTGCTCGTGGGCGTTCGGCTGGTGTTCGAGCATCAGTATCAGATCTATCCGAAGTACTACATTCGGACGATGTCGGAGTTCGCGTTTGATACGGAGGGGTCGGCGCTTGGTGATCTGGATTCCGGGGCAGCGACCGCCGAACTGAGGGCGGTGTTTTCCGCACACGAGCTTGAGCTGTCGGATTCGGCGGAGGTGTCGGTCGACGAGGTCGGCGTTCGATGGGGGGTCAAGGACGACAACAGCGGGAACCTCATGATTCGCAGGGCGGACGATCGGCTGCGCGTGTACCGGGCCAATGTCCCGATCGGCGCGCTGAACTCGATCAACCCGTTCATCATCTGCTTCGGTGTCATACTCTCGACGCCCATTGTGGCGCGGTTCAAGCTCTTCAGCGTCCTGTTCTTCGGGATCAGTGTTTCGGCCGCGTCGATGCTCATCCTGGCGATTCACCCGCTCTGGTTCTGCGATGTTCTCGGCGTGTCGCTGGTGGGAGGGTACCGGGTGATCGTGATCACGCAGATCGTCCTGTTCTCGATCGGCGAGGTGATTTGGTCGCCGCGTCTCTACGAGTATACGGCCGCCATCGCGCCGAAGGGTCGCGAGGCGTCGTACATGGGGCTGTCGTATCTGCCTCTGACGTTTGCCCGTTTCTCCGAGGGTCCGCTGGCGGGGCACATGCTGACGGAGTATTGCCCTCCGGACGTGACCGACCAATTGGCTACCGTGCCTTATTCGCAGAGCCCGCAGTTCATGTGCCTCATTCTGGCCGTAATCGCGATCAGCTCGCCCGTGCTCGTCCTTCTCCTTCGGGGTGTCATACAGAAGGGCACCAGCCTGGAACGCGATGAGCAACTGGGTGTGGATGCCGAGTAGGTGGCCGCCGACTCCGGGCGATGATTTCGCGTTTCGATCGGCCCGTCGGATTTGGTAGAATAATCCCATCGCGCTGATCGGCATCACTCCGGTGCGGGTGCGCGAGGAGGTCATCACCATGCTCTACTTGTGCTCCGTTCTTGTGCCCGTCTTGGTGTCCTTGGCGCCGGCGGTGGAATCAACCGTACGTACTGACGATCGGGGGTTTCGGGCTGCCGTGGTGAGTTCCGCCGCGAGCGCGAGGCATTCAGCCGGATCGGCCGAGGGCGGAGACGTGTCGGATTGGGCGGCGTTGGGTCCGTTTGGTGGCGATGTGGAAGATGTTGTGGTTTCGCCCGTCGACGGCAACATCGTCCTCGCGGGGCTCGCGCCAGCCGGCGGCGGGGGCGGGAAGCTGTATCGTTCGACCGACGGCGGCGATAGCTGGTCTGTTGTTCCTTCGCTGGATGGGGTGAGCATCTTCAGCCTGGCGTTCACGCCGTCCGGCGTCGCGTACGCCGGGACGGCCGGGAGCGTGTGGAAGAGCACCGACGACGGAGCGAGCTGGGCGCAGCTCAATCTCGGCATCGGACCGAACAACACGGTTCTGGTTGTCAGCATCGATCCGAACGACGACGAGACGATCTGGATCGGGGTGGCCGACGCGCTGGGGAGTCAACCGGTCAACGTGATGCGGTCCACCGACGGCGGTACGTCATGGAGCGACAGGACGCCGCCGCTGGCGTCGCCACAGGGGTGTACCGGAATCGCGATCAATCCAAACAACTCCAACATCGTCGCGGCGTGTTTCGCCGGGGCGTTCGGCGGTGGTCAGGTTTGGGTTTCAACGACGGCGAGCGGCGGGTGGGTCAACCGCTCCGGCGGGCTTCCGAATCGCCCGCTGAATGACATCGTGCATGACGGTACGCGTCTGCTGCTGGTGGGCGGGATGGCGTTCGGATCGCAGACGGTCGGCGTGTTTTCGAGCATCAATCTCGGGAGTTCCTGGGTACCGCTGCACGACGGGACTTGGCCTAGTCTGATCATCAACGACGTGGAGGTGGATCCCGCTGATGACGCGACTATCTACGTCGCGAGCGGCGGCGGCGGGGTGTTCCGGTCGACTGACGGCGGGTCGGAGTGGACGTTCGGCGTTGGTGGAACGGGCGGGTTGACGCTCAACTCGGTTCGGTTTGCGCCTGGTGGTTCGGCGCGGATGTTCCTTGGCGCCAGTTCGGTCGGCGTTTTGCGGAGCGAGGATTCCGGGGGGAGTTTCGAGCAGGCGTCGAACGGTATCGGGGCGCTAAACGTCGAATGCGTTGCTGCCGACGGGTTGGATACGAATGAGCTGGCTATCGCCTTTTCGGGGCTGAACGACGGCGGCGTGTTCACATCGTTGGACGGTGGGCGGAACTGGTCGCTGGAATCGCTGCCGGGAACGCGCTACAACTTCACCGCGTTCGCGCC
>JAJDDR010000203.1 GCA_029260255.1 Phycisphaerae bacterium | reverse complement strand
CGCGGCGAGCCGCTCGCGGCCGCGCGGGTCTTCGGTGGCGTGCTGGATCGCCACGGCGATGCATCGCGCGGACCGGAGATGATGGCGGCGATTGCGGCGTGTCACGCGGAAGCGGGTCAACCTGAATACGCGTGGGCGTGGTTGAGCAGGGCATGCCGAACGTACCCCCGCGCGCGAGTCGAACCGCTGACCGACGACAAACATCGAGGGGCGATCTCGTTACGCCGATACCGCGATCGGTTTGCAGCGGCGCGCGCCCTGGTCGAGATTCGACGTCCGGAGATCCGACTACCGTTGGTGCAGCGGTTCGAGCGAGCGTCGGATGGCATGACCGAACTGCTTGAACCGGTGTTCGGAGCGATGCCGAATGCGGACTGGCGGCACATTCTCGTTTACAGTGACGGGCGGGTGAACGCGCTGGACCCGCGGACGGGTCAGCCGCTGTGGGAGCGCTCGGTTGCGTGCTCAATGCACCCGACGCTGCTCCTGATGACCGCGCGCCGCGCCGTCCTCGCGACAGAGTATCAGGTCCTCGGACTGGCTGCGGAGACGGGGTCGGTCGTCTGGTCAGCAGGGTCCAAGCCGGAAGAACACGATGGGCCGGAGGAGGACCCCGAGTCGATCGCCAGGCTTCGCGGGCACGCCTACGATCGAAACCGACTGGTGAGCATGATGGACGACGGCCGAGCCGGGTGCATCGACGTCGACACCGGCCGCGTGATTTGGGAGCGATCGCTCGACTATCGCCCTACGGGGCAGCCGGTCATGAGCGGCAAGTGGTTGGCGTATCGCGGGCGCGCCGGCGCCTCGAGCGTCTGCTGTGTCGTGGATGCCGCCACGGGGACACGACTGCAGACTGTCGACCTCCCAGGCGACGGCGAGTTGTTGCGAATCCACATCACCCCCGATGGCAGGGTCGTGCTTGTCTACTCACAGTCGATCGAAGCCGTCGACGCCGCGACGGGGCGGCGGCTCTGGACACGCCGATTCGATGACAACATCATCGACGCAACGGTTTCGTTTGACTTGCAGGCCGTGCTCTTCTCGGACGCGAGGTCGCGTGTTTCGAAGATCAGTGTGAACGACGGCGCCACGTTGTGGACGTCGGAGCCGCTCTTTTGGATGGGTGCCCAAGACGCCGAGTCAGCGCTCGCGGACAGCCAGTTGATCGTCATCTCCGATCAAGGCGTTGTTGCGATTGATGTTCTGACCGGCCGAGCGCTATGGGAGCAAAAGCCGACCGAGCCCGTGAACTTCCGCCACCGATTCGTGACCGTGTCTTACGTGATTGCTATTGACAGCCCTTCGCTGGACGGCGGGGGCGTGTACACGGCGCACTTCTTCGACCACGTAGCGGGCACAAGGCCGGCGAACGACGGGCGCGTCATGGCACTCGGGACGTTCGACGACGTGCGGCGTATCGCGGTTCGGGACGGCTCGATCATCGCTCAGGTAGGCGGGACGCTCTACGGCTGGTCGTCGGGCGACCCGGCGGAGCGGCTGGATCCCCGATAAGCGAAAAACTGGAAAAGATATTGACATCTCGCAATATTAAGATATATTGATATGTAATGAGCGTTTCCCGAGTCAACGCGAGCCTGATTCCGCTTGAGGCGATGTCCGAAGCGGCCATGTGTCTGCGAACTCTGGCCCACCCACACCGGCTTCGCATGGTGCAAATGCTTTTGGCAGAAGAGTTTACGGTTGGAGAGCTCGCGGAGGCGTGCGGAATCGCCCCGCACGTTGCCTCCGAACACCTCGGGAGGATGCGAGACAGAGGATTGCTGGAGAGCGAACGGCGAGGCCGGTGCATCTACTACAGCATCGCGGAAGACGGGTTGAGCGGGATCATGGGGTGCGTCGAGAAGCGTTTCGGTAACGCGTAGGCTCTGCGGCACCGCCTTTTCTTGACGCGAGATGTCGTAGTGTTCCGACATCTTAATACTTCCAAGTAAGGAGAACTGAGTCGTGAGCGTAAACGGAGTGCCTTCGATCGAGCCCGAGCGGCTACACGCGTTGCGCGATGCCGGCCGGCGGATCGATCTGATCGATGTTCGGACACCGGCGGAGTATCGCGGCGAGCATGCCGACTTGGCCGTGTCCGTGCCGCTCGGGGCTTTGGACCCGGCGAAAGTCGCGGCGGCGCGACACGGGTCCGACGAAGACCCGATCTACGTCATCTGTCGCTCCGGCGCGCGCGGGAGGAAGGCGTGCGAGGAATTTCGAAACGCCGGGTTTGAAAACGTCGTCAACGTGAACGGTGGGACCGAGGCGTGGAACCGCGCCGGGCTCCCCATGGTACGCGGCAAGTCTGTGATGTCGCTGGAGCGTCAGGTGCGCATCGCGGCGGGCGCTCTGGTGTTTGGCGGTGCCGCGCTGACGGTGTTCGTGCATCCGTATTGGCTTGCGTTGCCGGCGTTCGTCGGTGCGGGTCTGGTGTTCGCCGGTGTGACGAATACGTGCGGGATGGGAATGCTCTTGGCGAAGATGCCGTGGAACAACGCGTGCGCTCGGGAGGTGTCGTAGTGGCAGGGACAAAGATAGTGATCGTCGGCGGAGTGGCGGGAGGTGCGACGGCGGCCGCGCGGGCGCGCCGTTTGAGCGAGGACTCGGAGATCGTCGTTCTGGAACGCGGACCCTACGTCTCCTTCGCGAATTGCGGGTTGCCGTATCACATCGGTGAAGAAATCGAACGCCGCGACGCACTTCTGCTTCAGACGCCGGAGAGTCTGCGGGCGCGGCACAACCTCGACGTGCGCGTGCGCCACGAGGTGCTGTCCATCGATCGCGACAGGAAGGAAGTGGAGATTCGCGACGTTGGCGAAGACCGCGCTTATCGCGAGTCGTACGACACGTTGCTCATCTCGACCGGCGCCGCGCCGATACGCCCACCGTTGCCGGGTATCGATCATGCGCGGATCTTCACCTTGCGAACCGTGCCCGACATGGACGCGATCAAGGCCGTGGTTGACGATGGCGCGGTCAGCGCGCTCATCATCGGCGGAGGGTTTATCGGGCTGGAAACCGCGGAAAACCTGCGTCGGCGCGGCCTGAAGGTTGATCTTGTGGAGATGCTGGATCAGGTGATGCCGCCGCTGGATCGGGAGATGGCCACGGCGGTTCACACCACATTGCGTGCCAATGGCGTGGCACTGCATCTCGGCGATGCCGTTGCGTCCTTTTCCGACGCCGATGATCGGGTGTCCGCGACGTTAAAGAGCGGAACGGTGATCGCAGCGGACCTGGCGGTCCTCGCCATCGGTGTCCGTCCGGAGTCGCAGCTTGCCGCGGCGGCGGGACTTGAAATCGGCGATCGCGGTGGCATTCGCGTGAACGGTCACATGCAGACCAGCGACGCCGACATCTACGCGGTCGGTGACGCGGTCATCGTAAGGGACTTCGTCACCGGGAGCGATACGCTGATCCCCCTCGCCGGTCCGGCGAATCGCCAGGGACGAATCGCGGCCGATCACATGATGGGGCGCCCGAGTCGCTATCGCGGTACGCAGGGTACCAGCATTCTGCGCGTGTTCGACCTCGTCGTCGGGATGACCGGCGTAAGCGAGAAGACCCTGAGGCAAAACGGCGTCGTTTATGACAAGGTCTACATTCACCCGACGGACCACGTTGGTTACTTTCCCGGCGCGTCGTCGATGCACATGAAGTTGATCTTCGGGGCCCAAGACGGTCGCATTCTCGGCGCCCAGATCACGGGCGGATCCGGAGTCGACAAGCGCGTGGACGTCCTCGCGATAGCGATTCAGTCGGGGTTGACGGTGTACGATCTCGAAGAAGCGGAGCTGGCGTACGCGCCCCCGTTCGGCGCGGCCAAGGACCCCGTCAACATGGCCGGCTTCGTGGCGGCCAACGCCTTGCGTGGCGACGTCAGAAACGTGCATGCCGATGCTACGGGTGACGGGCGGCTGCTCGACGTGCGTACGACGCGCGAGTTCGAACGCGGGACGATCAACGGCGCGATGCACATTCCCCTTGATGAGCTGCGGGCGCGTCACGGCGAACTGCCGCAGAACGAACGCATCGTTGTGTTCTGTCAGGCCGGTCTTCGCGGGTACGTGGCGTCGCGTGTGCTCACCCAACTGGGGTATGACGCCGTCAATCTGTCGGGCGGGTACCTGACGTACAGGACGTTCTATCAGGGCGTCCGAGAAGCCGGCGAGGCCGCCCACGACGCCTGAGGTGGGTCTTGCGGCGCCGCATCGTTCGGGGTGTGACCATTTTCTGTGGCATCGTTGGTCAGGGACATGCCGTCGGGCGGGTTATACCCGCCGCAACCAGTGGAAGACGGGGGGTGGAACCCGCCCTACCCCAGGCATGCCACAATCAATGGTCACACCCCAT
>JAJDDR010000202.1 GCA_029260255.1 Phycisphaerae bacterium | reverse complement strand
GCGATGGCGCGTCTCGACCAGCAGATAGTGCCCGTTCGGCGACGGCTCGGCGCGCGTGATGATGCCCCGAGCCCCGAGCGGCGTCAGCACGCTGTTCAACGAAACCCCGGCTACCCGAGTGAAGGCGTAGTAGTCCAAGAGCGACTCGTCGTGAGCATTCTTCAGCAGGTCCTGATAGGTGCGGGAAGGCGCCTTCTTCCCGAGGTTCTTCTGAACCGTCGGCCCGATCGGAACTTCCGATGACACCGGCGCTTCCGGTGCGCGGTTCACGACCATCCGACACACCAGCCCGCGAGAACCCGGGAGCCAATGATACGGCGTGCCGTACACCTCGTTGAGGCGCGGGTAGGTCAGCCGCTTGCCCACGCCGGTCTCAACATCCGCGGTCCACAGCTCACTGCCACCCGGACGCGCGATCGTGAACGCGATCATCTTCCCGTCCGGCGACCAAGTCACGTGCCGAATGTGCGGGTCCTCCGGGATTCCGGTCACCGCACGCTCCACGCCATCCGAGAGGCGCTTGAAGACCAAGTCGACGTAATAGGAGCGACGACTTGGACCGTTGGTTCGAGGATTGATACGCAGACCGGCAAGGCGAAGCTCCGGCTGAGCGAGCTCGGCAATCGACGGCATCGCCGGGCGATGCAGCAGCACCATCCATTCATGGGCCGGACTGAGACTGGTCTCGGGAGTCGGCGCCGCGTCGATCAGGTCCGCCAGTGCCTTCGGCGGCATCTGGTACATCAGCCCTTCGCCGATGACGCCGCCCGCCGCAGCGTGATCGGCCAGCCCCATCACGAAAAACGCCACCAGCGCTACACGGGAGACGGCCCAGCCGAATCGCGACGCAAGAACATCGAACATGCCTATCTTCTCCGAATCCGGTCCAGTGCCCGCCACGACACATGCCGCAACGCCCGGCAACGTGGGTCTCCAGCCGGCGGCTATCCGACCTATTATGGCGAATATCGGGTACCTTGTCGCGTCCCCCAGGCACGTCGAATCTCGTCGGATCCAGCCGCCCCGCGCCGAATCCAAGGCTCTTCGTGGAAGGGGATTACACTTGCCCGCCACGCGCGGCGAAGATCTTCTGCAATGTCCGGACCTGCACCGCGTCGGGCGCCGACCAAACCAGAAAGAAGAGCGCCTCGCGCGCCATGCGCTGCGCCGGGTGCGACTTGAGGTACCCCGATCCCTTGGCAAACGTCATCAACCCGATCGCCAGGCGCATCACCAGATCGTTCACCGCCGCCCGAATCTCCGCCGTCGAACCGCCAGACGCCGGATCGCCCAACAGGTCAGCGGCGCCGTGGAGGTCGCGGTGAACGGCCTTGTATTGATCCACCAGCGCCTCGGCGAACGGACGAAGCTCCGGCGAACGTCGCGGAGCGGTCTCCTCGATCGACGAGACCATCGCGCCCGCCAATCCCAGACCCGTCGCGCTCACCACCATTGGACGCACCGTACCCCGAATGGCCAGCACACGCGGCACCGGCCCGCGGATGACATCCGACGCCGCGACGGAAACGTCCTCGCAATGAACGGCCGCCGTCATCGTCGCCTGCAACGCCGCCAGCTCCATCGCCGGGTCCACGCGCAGCCCCGCGGCGTCGGTCGGCACGTAGACTGCGATCTGCTGCCCGTCAGGCAAGACACCACCGGTGACTACCGCGTCGGCCTCCGTCGCCGATGTGACCCACGGCATGAGCCCGTTGAATCGCGCGACCCGACCGTCCCACGTCGCCCGCATAACAGGGTCGCCCCCCTGATGCGACGTCGTCAGCTGGCTCAATCCCACCGTCAGAAGCTGCTCACCAGCCGCCAGGGCGGGGCAGAGACGTCGCTTCAAGCCATCATTAGAGCCGGTAACGATCAGATCGACGGCGGCGTCGTGCTGCGTGAAGATCAGCGCCGTGCTCATGCACCCGCGGGACAGCGCTTCGTAGCCCGCGACCAGTTCGGACGGCCGGCAGCCGTCGCCATCGTACTCGGCAGGGATCATCCATCGCCAACAGCCGAACTCCCCGAGCAAGTCGATCGACTCACCCGGCCATTCGCCGCTGACGTCGGCGTGCTGAGCGAACTCAGCCAATCGTGTCGTCAACTCACGGTAGTCGTGCGCCACGGGCTGTTCCCGAATCCAATGGAGTACGCTGAGAGTGCTGAACCGACACGCGCCGGCAGATGCACAGCACGGGTCGGCATCGAACAAACGGTGGACCGCAGCCGGCCAAGCGTCTCAATCGAACCGGAGGACTCGCTATCGTTTCGAGAACTGGAAGCGTCGACGCGCGCCGCGCTGGCCGTATTTCTTCCGTTCAACAACGCGACTGTCGCGCGTGAGGAACTGACCCTCGCGAAGCACCGCCTCGTATTCGTCATTGAGCTTGCAGAGCGCACGGGCGACACCGAGAACGATAGCCCCGGACTGTCCGGTGATCCCACCACCACCGACGTTCACGAAAACGTCGACACGCTTGGCGGCATCAGTGGCAACCAGAGGTGCGATGATCGCGTCCTGGTCCTGCTTGAGGCGGAAGAAGTCGTTGATCTCGCGCTTGTTGATAATGAACTTGCCGTCCCCGGCACGAATGCGAACCCGAGCGACGGCCGACTTCCGACGTCCCGTCCCCCAACAAAAGCCGCCCTTGGAATCCACGCGCGGCTTCTCATCCACCGCGGCAGTCACCGGCACCGCGGGCTCGGGAGCCGCAACCGCTTCCGGTTCCGGCGCGGCGGCGAGTTCGACCGTCTCCGCCACGGGGGCGGGTTCGGTGGACTCTGGCTTGACCTCGGGCGTCTCGTTCGCTGTCGGAGTTTGATCGTCAGTCACGGAAGGGGTTCTCCAGAATCGTCAAAACGCCCACGCGATCGGCTGCTGAGCGCTGTGCGGGTGTGATTCACCACGGTACACTTTCAGTTTCTTGAGCATGCGGCGACCCAATGCACTCTTTGGCAGCATGCGCCGGACGGCCGTCTCCAAAACACGCTCGGGACGGTTCTCGAAGACCACGCGCATCGGGGTCTCCTTGTAACCACCCGGATAGTAGCTATAGCGAGCATAGACACGGTCATCAAGCTTGTTGCCCGTGACCTTCAACTCGCCCACGCGGGTCACCACCACAAAATCACCCGTGTCCACGTGCGGGGTGTAGGTGGCCTTGTGCTTGCCCATCAACACGCGGGCAATCTTGACCGCCAACCGGCCCAGAACCTGATCCGTGGCGTCCACGTGATGCCACTTCTGTTCGACTCGGCCCGTCTTGGCCACCGTTGTTCGTATCGTACCAACCGGCATTTGTGTGACTCTGTCTTGGCTGTGAAACACAGAAAACGAATCGGGAATCATAGCGAATCTCCCGCCCCGGTCAAGACCCCCCAATACACCCTCCAAACCTATGTGCATCCCCAAACACGCCCAACTCGGGTCCCAGGCCCACGCTTGCGTGGCCATCTGATTGGGAAGTTGTCTCCCGCTCCCGGTCCTGGAGAGGGCGTCGCATGAGTTAAAGTAGGTCTGCTAGATGGCTTTCTCACGGCGCGTAGCGTTTTGTTCTTGCGGCGCGCGGTATTCGCTCCGGCGGTGAAACGCGCAGTCGGTCGTGACGATGCACTAGCCGTCCGGCGATGGACGCCGCGCGTCGCCGGGTCCGTAGCGCGAATGGACCAGTGTTCCAGAAGTCAACAGCAGGAGCACCATGACGATGATGCCCCATTCCGACGTCGTGGGAACGGAATCGGGAACCGGCGTCGCGTCGCGGACGCAGCGGACATAATTGAAGATGCGGACCACATCGCCCTGGGGACCGTGGCCGAGCGGATAGTCGCCGGGATTGCCGTCCTTCGGATCGCTCCGCTGAGATCCGGCGCCGTGAACATCGAGCAGCGTGTAATTGCCCGAGCCCGGCGGCTGTTCCATCCACCCGGTAGCCAGACCGAAGCAAACATACACCGCGAAGTTGGGCGCCGGTGCGTCCAGGTGGGTGGTGCCGGTCCAGTACCACGCCTCTGAGTCGGTGATGGCGAAGATGGGATCGATCGCCGGACCTTGCGGCGCCGGGGGCAGCGCTGCCGGCGCGCGCGTGCAGTCGACGATGCTCTGCAATTCCTTGGCGTTGGGCAGTCGCCAATCGTCGTGTCCGGCGTGTACCAGGTTCTCGGCGTAGTCGAGAGCCTGCTCCCAGTTCAGCGCGCCGCCGCTGTCGGGTTTGGACCACATAAGACCGGTGGACGCGTCGGTGATGGTCTCGTCTCCGTTGTCGACGAAGGTGTTCACACCGTAACCGTTGCCGCCGCGGACGTGGCGGACGAAGGACGTCATCGAGAACTCCTGCCCGGGAGGTCCGACGGGCTCGGCCGGATAACCCTTGATCCGCCCATCGGCGAAGTTCACGCCAAACGCCGTGGCGTCCCCGTTCATGGTCGTTCCGACGTACTCGGTGCTGGACCAGTATTGGCCGTCAATGACGCGCTCGCCCAGACTCTCGTCGCCGAACCTGAAGTCGAAGTAGTTCGTGTCGATGTAAGGAACAAGGGTAACACTGCTGCCGTTGAAGTCGATGAGCGAGTACAGCTCCTTGATCGTGGGCAGACGCCAGTCGGTGTAGCCGGCGAGGTTGAACGCGGCCACGCCGGCGACGGCCTCATCGAAGGTCAGCTTGTTGTAGAGTTCCGGGCTCTGTTGCCACATCAAGCCGGTGTTCGAGTCCGTGACCGTGCCGTCGCCGTTGTCGACGAACGCGAACTGCACACCGTCGTATTGACCGTCCTGCCCGTGGAAGGGCTGGCCCGCCTGCGGGCAGGTGATCGCGCCCGTGTCGTCGTAGCACGTCGCCGTACCAGTATCGACCACCACGTAGTCCTGAGCTTGACCCGGTACGCACGAGAGCAGCGCGACGCCGAGGGACACGATAGATCGCGGATTGGCGGCCGTCATCAGAAATCTCCTTTTCGTCATTGTAGTGCAGTGCCTCAGCCAGATAGCATCTTATCAGAACCGCGACCGTCACAGGCTGTCGGAATCATCGGTGCAGTTTTTTTGTCGACGGCGGCGACGTGGGATCGTACAACGCGGGCTGACGGAACGACACGTTTTGTCGAACGGATTCTGGCGATGAGCGGCTTTCGAACGCCTGAGATTCCACGGGCGCAACTGGTGCCGTGGGAACGACGCCTCGAGGATGCCGTCCCGGAGGAACACCAAGTCCGCCACTTGGATGTCCTGCTTGGCTCGGCGGCCTTCGCCGAAACGTTCCGAGAGATGGAACAACGCTATGTGCTCAACCGCAGCAAGCCGAGCTTCAACACGCAAGTGGGCGTGGATGACGCCCGGGGCGCGATCGTCGCGGCGGACGTGAACGATGAACCCGACGACAGTGGCCAACTGACGCCGATGGTCGAGCAAGTGATTGAGAACTGTGGCGGCAAGCCTCAATCGGTCAGCCATCGTGCAGCTCATCGGGAAGACCACCACCCGGGCTGGATTACAAGTGCGTTCGGAACTGGACGAGCATAAATAGGTAACGAAGGAAAAGGTGACATCCGAACAACTGGCCGCAGTTCGTTTCAACCCCGCAGCCTTTCACGGCGAATGGAACTACGCCATTGTGCCCCAATGAGACTCCTTTACGTTCTTTCTGCGCTGCTCCTAATGTGCGATGGCACTGGGCCGCACCCGACTTGACGCTCGAACGACGTTCGGCCATCGGCGGACTCCTTCCGCAAAACTCCCTCGCCGTCCGATTCGGCGAGCTTGCAGAAGGTGTAACCGATCGCGCTCCGTCGCGCCAGTCTGCCTATCTTGCCGATTTGTGCGTGATGGCCCTGCCCCGGAGCCACACCTCAAGATGTGCTTCGTCGAACGCGCACGCTGCGGACGCTTCGGGAACCGGCGACGGGTGGCAGCACAGATGCGATGGGCACGTGAGCTCGGGCTCGCCTCCGGGCGTCATGGGAATGACTGGCACTCGAACGCCCGGGTGGACCCTTTTCGCCGCTCAGCCGCCGATCCAGCGCGCCCCCTGGGCGACGGCCCCACAGACGGCGACGGCGAGTGCCAGCGGCATGAGGTTGGCGAACAGTGTCCACTTCCAGCTGCGCGTCTCGCGGTAGATCGTCCACGTCGTCGTCGCGCACGGATAGTGCAGTAGAGAGAACAGCATCATGCAGGCGGCCGTCGTCAGCGTCCAGCCGTTGGCGTGAAAGAGGCTACCGAGCTGCCCCATGTCGTCCAACTCGAGCATTCGGCTCGAAGCCATGTAAGCCATGATCATCGTCGGCACGACGATCTCGTTCGCCGGCAGGGCAACGATGTAGGCGAGCAGGATGACGCCGTCCAGCCCGATCAACGCGCCCACGGGATTCAGCCACCCGACCAGATGCGCCATCAACGTGACACCCCCGGCTTCGACGTTGCCCAGGATCCAGATCAGCGCGCCCGCCGGAGCCGCTGTCACGCACGCCCGACCCAGCACGTACAGCGTGCGATCGATGATCGAACGGTGAATCACCCGCAGCACGTTGGGACGCCGATACGGCGGCAACTCGAGATAAAAGTGGCTCGGCTCGCCCGCGAGCACCGTTTTCGAAAGCAGCTTCGAGACCGCAAACGTGACGCACACGCCGAGCAGGGTGACCCCCACCACCGCACCGGTCGCCACGACACTCGACCACGCCGGCGGAAACGCCGCCACCATGAACACCGTCGCCACCATGATAATCGTCGGCCAGCGCCCGTTGCACAGCATGAAGTTATTCGTCACGATGGCGATCAGACGCTCGCGCGGCGAGTCGATAATGCGGCAAGCGATCACGCCGGCCGCGTTGCACCCAAACCCCATGCTCATGGTCAGCGCCTGCTTGCCATGAGCGCCGCACCATCGAAACAGGCGGTCGACGTTGAACGCGACGCGCGGCAAGTACCCGATGTCTTCCAGCAGCGTGAAGATCGGAAAGAAGATTGCCATCGGCGGCAGCATCACGGCCACGACCCAGGCCAAGCCGCGATAGACGCCGTTGACCAGGAAGCCGGTCAGCCACCACGGAGCCCCTGCGGCGATCATCGCCGCTTCCGCCCAGTCGTGTACCCAGAACAGTACATCGAACAGCATGGAACTCGGCACGTTGGATCCGGTGATCGTCAGCCAGAGAACGCCGATGAGCATCACGATCATGATGGGGAAGCCGAGCAAACGACTGGTGAGGATTCGATCCGCCACCAGGTCCCAGTCGATCTTCGGCTTGCCCGACACGCGCACGCAGCGCTCGGAGATTCGGGCCGCCCGGGCATAGAACGATTCGGTGATGCGATCGTGAAGCCTCGGTCCCAATTCGGTACGCAGAGAACGCGCATCGCCCAGGATTTGCCGGCCCGCGGATTCGTGATTCATGCCGCCGCCTCCCCGGAGGCAGCGTGCGCCGATGTGCCGAACAGCGCTTCAAACTCACCGTCGTCGATCGCGCGCTCGATCTTCGCGTCTCCGTCGAGAAGCCGCATCGCCACCCAGCGCGGGCAGGGCAACCCCGGAATCGCCTCGCGCAGCCCGGCCGCAATCGACTCCACGGCCGATTCGACGGTGCTGTCCAGTGCTGTGCGTCGCGGTTCGGCACGTCGGGCACCGGACACGACCTCCGCAACACACCGCACGAGGTCATCGATCCCCCGCCCGCGTCGCGCCGCGGTCGCCACGACGGGAACGCCCAGCTCATCGGCAAGCAGTCGCGTGTCCACCGTGATACCCTTGCGCTCGGCCTCGTCCATCAGATTGACGCAGACCACGACGTGATCGGTGATCTCCATCACCTGCTGCACCAGGAGCAGATTGCGCTCCAGCACGGTCGCGTCACAGACCACGACAGTGCATGCGGGCTGCCCAAACAGAACGAAATCACGGGCGACTTCCTCGTCGGTACTGTCCGCCAACAACGAGTACGTACCGGGGAGGTCGACCAGCGTGAAGCGCGTCCCCGCGTGCGTGAAACGCCCCTCGGCGCGCGTGACCGTCTTGCCGGGCCAATTGCCGGTATGTTGTCTCAAACCGGTGAGATGGTTGAAGATCGTGCTCTTGCCGGTGTTGGGATTCCCCGCAAGCGCGACCACATGATCGTCGCCCACGCCGAGTTGCACCACCTGCGATGGCTGCGCGCCGGGGTCACCTCTCTCGGGACACATCTTGCAGCTATCCATTACCCCTCACCTCGCGGTCCGCGGCAAAAGCGTGGCCAACGCAAGAGTGTGGCACGGGTTTCCAACCGGTGGATCGTCTCGTCCAATCGGCGGGCCAACCGCGCCGCACCCCTACACGTCCACCAAGACCTGCGTCGCGTCCAAGCTCCGCAGCGCGATCATCGCGCCGCAAATCCGATAGCACGCCGTGTCGCCGACGGGACTGTTCATGATTCGCTCGATCTGCGAACCGGGAACGAGTCCGAGGTCCAGCAGGCGCCGGCGCATGGATCCGCCGACGCCAACACTCAAGACCCTTCCGCCCTGCCCACATCGCAAATCGTTCATCTGTATCGTCATGTTGCTAGTCTCCTGCTCGGATCGAACCGCTCCACAAATACGTGCCCGGCCGCCTCGCGGCCGACGACGCGATTTTGCGCATCGATCCGCACCGTCAGCGGTCCGTGGCACGGGTGCTTCTCAACCACTTCCATCACCGCCCCAACATGCATCCCGAGCCGACCGAGATACTGCAGCACTTCGGGGTCGCGATCGCGCACACGCACGATCATCACCTTGTCCGCCGCTTCGGACTCAGCCAAAGACCGCCCCCGCCGCGGACCCATTTTTCCGTTCAACTCGGGGATCGGGTCGCCGTGCGGATCGAAGCTCGGGTAGCCGAGCAACTTGTCGATCGCAGCCTCGAACTTCTCCGAGATGTGATGCTCCAGACGCTCCGCTTCCTCATCAACCTCGTCCCACGAATACCCCAGTGTGTCGTGCAAAAACGTCTCCAAGAGACGGTGATGGCGAATAATCTCCAACGCGACCTTTCGACCCGCGGGTGTCAGCGAGACCCCGCGATACGGCGCGTGCGACACCAGTTCCTTTCGCGCAAGCTGTCGAACCGCTTTCGTAACCGCCGCCGGCGACACGCCGATGGCCTCCGCCAAGCTGTTCGTGGAAACCGCACCGCCCTTGTCCTCCAGCTTGAAGATGGCTTTGATGTAATCTTCAGTTGCACGCCCAAGCCGCGGGCTGGTCGATTCCGCCATGTTCTTCACCTCGGCCAAACGTCGTTTTAACCTTAGTGAAAAATATGATGAATCGCGGTTCAAGTCAAGGGAAATACAGGATTCGACAAGTCAAGGCCACACCAATAAAGCAAGAATTGATTATTCGAGGAAGGCGGCGATACTACGGACCATCGGGCGGGCGCGTGTGCCGGAGTGCGTCGCCCGCGCCGGATTGGGCGGCGGCGCGCAATCGCGCCAGCGATTCACCAATGGGTGAGCCCTCGACCCCGGCGAGGGCGAGTGCCGATTCCACGGTATCGAGCGCATCATCGAGGCGCCCGGCGGCGTGCTGCAGCGACGCAAGGTACTGGAGAACGGAAGCGTCGCCGTGCCGTGTGATCTCGGCCGCACGTACGCACAGATCGATGGCGCGCGGACGGTCGCGCAGTTCGTCGAAGCGCGTCTCATTCAGGAGTGCAGCGTACTTCACCAGCAGTTGAACGCTGGCTCGATCCGCGGTGATCGCGTTCTCCGCCAACTGCGCTGCGCGCTCGGTGAAGGAGCGCTCGTCGACAGCGTTCCCCAGCGTCGCGCTCATGTCGGCCAGACTGATCAGCGTACGAAACACCTCGTCGTAGTTGCACGGACGCCGGATGTCCTGGGCGAGCACGCGTTCCCGCGCGGCGAGTTCGGCGGTTAGTGCCGCCATCGCGCTCACTTCGTCGCCGCGGTCGCGCGCCGCGTTGTACTCCGACAACCCGTAACTTGCCAGTTGCCGGAGACAGACCACGTCGTCCGGTTCGTCGACAACGAGACGCTGCAAGATCTCGTGCGCCTCGGTGCGGGCCCGCTGCCTTTCGTCGCTGTCGTGCGGGTCGACCTCGCGAAGGTAAAACTCGAACGTCAACAAGCCGGACGCAAACGCGCGAAGGTAGTCCGGGTTGTCCGGTTCCACGGCCGAGAGCTGTCTGCTGACCGCCACGGCGTGCCCCGCGCAGTCGACAGCGCGGGGGAGGTCACCCAGGAACGCTGCCAGATCGGTCTCGTGGCCATGGACCGATCGAATCTCCCATAACCGGGCGGGGTTGTCTGGGTCGACTGCTGCCAATCGGTCCGCGAGGGTGCGCATTTTCTCGAAGAACGCACCGGCCGACTTTGCATCACCACAACGGTACGCGAGCGCGCCCATACGCTCATAGCTCCACAACAGGTTGTCCAACAGGGTCAGATTGTCGGGGTCACGGGCGACGAGGTCCTGGTCGATGCGCAGCGATCGATCGTAGCAGTGGTGGGCCACGTCCAGGCCCGCGTGTTCCTTGGCAACGTCACCCACACGAACGCTTGCGATGGAAATCTCCCGCTGCCACCGCGCATTCTCGGGATCGCCCTCGGCGAGCGTTTCATACAGTGCCAGTCCTTCGCGCATGAACGCATCGGCCTCATCGAGCGCCCCCGACACAAGCGCGATCCCCCCGAGCCCGGCCGCCGTATCGGCCATCAGCGCCTGTACGATCGGATCGCTATTGTCGTGGGCCTGCATCTCTCGCAATTCCTCGCGCGCGCTGAGAAGAAGCCCCATGCGCACCTCACTCGCACCGCTGAGTCGCGACAGCTCGATCGTAGCCGCGGCGGATTTCGCCAGGACGCTTCGAGCGCGAACGTATTCGAGGCGCGCCACGCGCTCCGCGGATGTTGCCCGCCGATACAAGACGGTCGTCGTCGCCGCGTACGCAATCACCGCCACCATCAGAAGCGACACGGTTGCCAAAGCCGTGCGGTGCCGGCGGACCGTCTTGGACAGCTCGTACCACCGGCTGTCGCGCCTGGCGTCGATCGGTTCACCGGACAGGAAATGCTCCACATCGCGTGCCAGATCACCGGCACTCTGGTAACGCCGCTCTCGGTCCTTGCTCAGGGACTTCAACACGATGGTATCGAGGTCGGCGTCGACCTTCGGGCGGATCGAGCTCGGTCGCACCGGCTCGGACTCGAGGATGTTCCGCAGCGCGCTGTGCATGGGACCGGTGACCTCATACGGCAGAGTGCCCGTGAGCACGTAGTACAGAATCAGGCCAAGGGCGTAGACGTCGGTACGAACATCGACGTCGCCGGCCATCCCTTCGGCCTGCTCCGGACTCGCCCAGTGCAGGGAGCCGACGAACTGCCCCGTCACCGTCACCGCCTCCGCGCGGACGGCGAACGCCGGCGATACGGCTTTGGCCAGACCGAAATCCAGCAGATGCGGCTCGCCGTGCTCGTCGACCCGGATGTTGCCGGGCTTGAGGTCCCGGTGAATCACGCCGCGAATGTGCGCCGCGTGTACCGCTGAACAGATCTTGCCGAACAAGCGCAGCACCTGGCGAACGCTGAGCGCTTCACCCGCGTGCCGCCGCGAGGCCACGTAGACATCGAGCGGCTCACCCGAGATGTAGTCCATGACGAAGTACCGCCGCGGACCGACGGCACCGCCGCCGTGAAGGCTGACGATGTTCGGGTGTCGTAGTTCCGAGAGAATGTCGATCTCCCGCTCGAACCGCGCTTGCTCGCCGGGCGTCGGGGTGACGCCGTCGCGCAGCACTTTGATCGCGACGCTGTGCCCCGTTCCGGACTGCGTCGCCTCGTACACAATACCTTGACCGCCTCGGTGGATTTCCCGGACCAGCGTGTAACCCGGGAACGAATCGCGAGAGAGATCAGGACGTTGTTCGCGGCGTTCCGCCTCCAGAGCACGCGACGCCTGCTCGCGCGCACGTCGTATCAGGTCGCGGGCACTAACGGCGAAGGAGGTGTCAGGCGTACGGTGCTTCATGTTGATCTACGATCGTCGTCCTTGGATTAGAGCGCTCGCAACTCACGCTCACCTCGGAAAAAACCGAGAACTCGGGCCAAGCAGCGTAACCAGCCGATCGTGCGCCCGAGCCTTGAGCATGTGGATCGCGCCGGGTGAGCGGTTCATGTCCACCGCCACTTCCGACGCCGACCGTCCCAGCAGATCACACGAACGCACGACTTTTTCGTAGTCCGGTGGCAACTTGCGCAACGCATCCTCCAGAAGCGTGCTCGCTTCTTCGCGAACGGCGTGCTCGCTCGGTGTGGTAATCGATGCGCCGAGGTCGGCCAGTAGCATGGCGTAAGAGTCGTCGGAACCGTCGCCGCCAACCTGCCGGCTGCGCCGTGGACGCTTCGCCCGACCCAGCCCGCGGACGGCGTCGCGAAGGTTGTTCTCAGCCGTCCGCCGCACCCACGCCTGGAACGAACCGGGACCCGCTCGCTTGAACCGTCCGATCTCCAGAAAAACCTCCAGATAGGTCACCTGGAGCACATCGTCCACGTCAAGCGCCGCCTGATGCGCTCTCTTGATGCGGCGTCTGAGCCACGATCGCAGAGAGCAGTCGCATTGTTCGAGCAACACGCTGAGGGCATCGGCGTCGCCACCGAGGGCGCAAGTTGTGAGTGTGTCATCGGAAACCACCATGCCGCTCGCCGCCGTGTCCGGAATCCCCCGCGCAAAGTACTCAGGCGCTGACCGAGTCGCATTCCTCGAGCCCATTCTATCACAATCAGATCATTTTTTCGATTTTTCGCGTGTGCCTCCGGCGTTTTTGACGCTTTTACTCGTGGTGAGGGCGCAACATATCGGTCGCGAGCAGCGACCATGCGGCCGCACCGACGAAACGCAGGCGCGGACACTGCCACATCCGTCGACGGGTTTTCACCTCTGGGCGGGGGAACACACCCATATGGGTGTGTTCTACTCAGTCACCGGGTGATACGGGAGGTTGCCACGGACACCTACGAACGAATCAAGGCGACGAACGCGCTGCCATCTCCGGCCGGCGTTGCGGTGGAGGTTTTGCGTCTCACGGGCGACCGGGATGCCCCGATCGAAGCGATCACCGAGTTGATCGAATCCGATCCGGCGTTGGCCGGCAGATTGCTCAAGTATGCCAACTCACCGGTGGCCGGGCTGTTCCGCCAGTTGGCGTCGGTGCGCACCGCGGTCCTGCTGCTCGGCTCGCTCACCGTTCGAAGTATCGTGCTGAGCCTTTCGCTCATGAGCGAGCGAACCAGCCGCTGCCCCGGTTTCGAAGACGAGACCTTCTGGTCCGAGTCTCTCGCCCGAGCGGTGACATGCCGCAACCTGTACACCGACCGGCGTGACTTCACACCGGACGAAGCGTTCACCTGCGGACTGCTGAGTCAGATCGGGCGCCTCGCATTCGCTACCGTCTATCCGGAAGCGTACGCAGTGGTCGCCCAGAACGCAGGCACCGGCAACATCGAAGCCCTGTGCGCGGAAGAACGTACGGCGTTTGGGATGGATCACCGGGAACTCTCCGCCAGGATGATGGCCGACTGGAGGCTTCCGATTCCCTTCTGTGATGCTGCTCGCGCGGTCGGCGCGCGTCCCACCGAGCGGGGCATACCCGGCGGCGACTCCCGCGGGGCGCCTCTGGAGGCGGTCCTCGACTTCGCCGCCGCCGTCGCTTCGCTCGTGGTCGGGCGCGAAGTGCTGCGCCAGAATCTGACCCACCTCGTGTCCAAAGCCGCTTCGCTGGAAATCCACCCCGACCGGATCGCAGACAAGTTTAGATCAATCGCCGATGATTGGACCGCCACGAGCGGCGCGTTCTCGCTGAAAACGCGCGAAGTGCCGCCGCTCGGGGAGCTCTACGCGCGCGCCGTTTGAATCTCGCTCCACGCGTCGTTACGGTACGCGCGTAACGATGGCCACAACGTCCGCGCGGTCCGTCGCGGAGAGGCGGCGCCATTTCCCGGCCACGGTCGCGAGATCGGGATCGATCCAGTTGAGATAGGACATGCAGTCTGCCTCACCCGTCCCGGTGTCGTAGCCCGACTTGATGTACTCAATGCCGTCGGCGAGCACCGCACGCCACGCGGCTTCGACGTTTTCGCTGAATGCGGGATCGTGTTCCGCGCAGGCCCCCATCAGGCTGGCGATCCAACAGTCATAGAATTCGGGTCTCACGTTCAGCCGGTGTCGGGCGTGCGACTCGCGGATCCTCGCCACAACCTGCCGCGCCGCGTCGGCGCCGTGGTCGAACATCAGCATCATGCCCAGCCCGACGCGCAGGTGGTCGTTTTGCTTCTTGAAGTCCGTCCTGGCGAACATCTCCGGTATCTCCGGGTGGCTGTTCTTGAGGATGGTGTAGAACGTATCGAAGAACCCATCGGAACTGCAGCAACGACCGAAGCTGCGGTTCACGACGTCGTACGCGGTCTCGTCCATTGTGGCGGTCATGACGGCGGTCCCCTGGGCAAGAAAGTCCGGCAGATAAGACGGCCGGTCGCGGCGTTTGGGGCGGGCTCGGACCGCACCCTCCGTGTCCATCGGTCAGGAGAATTCGCCGATCCAACGCGAATTCTCCCCATCGCGCGACGCGGCGGGCTCATTTGACCGAATTCATGTCCAACAACGACGGGAAAATATGCGGTATTCTATGGCATCGGGCTTGGGTCGCGGCGGGCATTCGTGCTACACTTTAGGTGTTCCGGGCTGAATATCGCGTGGATTCTGCGGGCGTATCCGCTGAGTTTGGGCGAGCAACCAGATCGAGGAAAAGAGGATGGTCAAGAAAAGAGGCGCGGCGACATCGTGTGGTGTATGGGTTCTGGCGCTCTCGTTCGCCGCGTGCGCCTCGGGCCAAACGTTGAACATCGACCTCGGCAACGGCCCGGCGGGAAACGACGGTGATTACGACGGGGTCGCCGCCAGCGGTCAGGGTGGGGTGTGGAATTACATCAACGACGCGATGGAAGCCGGCGTTGAGGTGCCCCTGGTCAACACGGAGGGCGTGAACACGGGCGTGACGTTCGTGGCGTCGATCAATACCCAGACTTTTGACGCGGTGGAACCCACGCCCAACCTGCTCGACTCCGATCTGCTCGGAGATTTCCACTGGGAGAATCCGGGCAACGACTGCACCTACCAGATTCGTGGACTGGCACCCGGGGCATACAACCTCTTCGTGTACGCCTACGCCGGCGATGTGGTCAACGACGACACCATCGTCACATACAACGGCGAGGAACAAACCGTCGCCCACATCGGCGTGGGCGATCCGTTCAGTCACGGGTTTCTCGACACATTTGCACTGTTTTTCCCCGTCGTGCTGGATGTGGACGGGACGGTCGCGTTCACCGTCGCGGCCGGACCGGGCGTGCCCGGCGTGGCCAATTTCTGGCAGGTAAACGGATTGCAACTCGGCGTGGGCGACCCGTCCACCCTGCCACCGCAGGTGATCTTCACCCAGCCGGTGCGCGGCACGGACGAAAACGGCTGCTGCTCGTTCGAGTGGACCTTGCGAAACTCGAACCCGGTGGTGGCCGTCGACCGCTGGCATATGGAGATCGAAGCCGGCATGGGCGGGAGGTTGGCCGCGTGCACCGGTCTGAACTCGGTCACGGTGCAGCCCGGATGGGGCGCGACGTTCTGCTATCCCTGGGACTTCGGCACCGGAGTGTCGGACCCGTCCAGCCGCGCCGTTGTCACGTTCACCGGACCACCGCTCGGTCCCGGTCAGATCATCTCGGGGACACTGACCGTCGAGGTAAACGGCGAAGTCAGTTTCGACGAGCCCGGACCGCCGACGGTAACTCTCCCCTACGACGCTCCCGGTGACCACGTGGTGCTGCCGCGGGGTATCCACATACACATGAATCAGGGGCCTCCGGACGCCCCGTGCGAAACGGGGGAGTTCAACTCGCACAGCGGGTTGAGCCAGCGATGGGGCGGTTCGATCAACGTGGTGTGCCTGCCCGCCTGGATACCCGTGCCATCCTTCACGGGAACCGGCAAGGGTGCTCTGCTCGCAAGCGTCGTCCTCTGCGGAGCGGTGTTGGTCCGCCGCAGCCGCAAACCGGCGGCGTAGCGGGTGGTATTCCTGTGGCCCGGCCGCCCGCGGCTGGGATCGCCGGCGCCCGTTCTCGGCGTCGCAGGACAACGCCTCGCTCGCACGCCCCCGGCGTTCGTGACGCAGAGGGTCGGCAACGAAGCCCCGCCCGACCGTCGCTCCCTTCTTCCCTCGATCCCTCGATTCGTCCCTTTCGCCATTCGCTATTCGCCATTCCCGATTCTCCCTCTACGGCACGCAGATGAGGCACTGGTCGACCTCCTCGAAGCAGTCCGCGGCCGCACACGGGAGCGTCGTCGCCGGAACACAGACCGCCGGAGTCACGCTCATATCGCAAGTCGAACTCCCGTTGCAGTACACGCCGTCCGTGTTTTCACACTCGGCATCCGCCGACTGCTGATCGCCCCATAGATCACAGTCAACGTTATTCGGCCGAACGACGACCTACCCAGAATCAGTGGTTCTGTTGCGCTGGCGCCCGCACGAACAACGTCGGCCACAGTCTATCGGAGGGAGGGAGACGCGTATCTTGCGGGCGGCAGACGATGACCAGAAGATGGCTTCTCTGCGTAGGCGCTCGGTTAGTGATCTCAGACGCGGCTGCGAATGGAGAAACGAGATGTTCCGCAAGCGACACACGCCGGTAGGGGGTCAGCCTGGAACGCTCAGGACAACGGAGGACAACGGGGTCAGGCTACTTTAGGTCTTCCTCGGTCTTCCCCTTGGGAGGAGCGTCGATCGAAGGGCGTTGCAGGTGAACGCTCGCCCCCGCCAGCCTTGCCACCGGAGGATGCTCTGCCACAAAGTAGCCTGACCCCTTTTTCGCATCTTACCCAGGTTTGATCTCGATAGGTTTCAGTTCTTTCGTCCGCGCCGCGCTGATCCACACCGCTGCTTGCCTGCCGCCGTAGCGCCAACCAGCAGCAGGAAAAACGCCCCTGGCTCTGGGACCGTGAAGGTCATGCCCAAACCGGCTTGGTATTCCTTGAAAGACCCTGGTCCCATGCCCCCGCTACCCGACATGACGGACGTGATGCGAATCAGATCGCCGGCGTTCCCGCTGAGCGTTGTTTGCACGGTAGAAACCTCAGAACTCAGTTCCAGCAGCGTTAGGGACTGGGTCACGTTCTCCACGACGACGCTCGCTGAGCCTGTGAATGGAAACGGAAACGTGTTGTCAATCCCAGCTCCATATATCCACCCAACCTCGTCCGCGGGCATGACGAGCTCAATGACCGAGGAAAGCTCCCCCTCCGCCTCGCCGCCGGGGTTGTCGCCGCCGGGTTGCATGGACGGGAAGTAACCGACTTGAAAGCCGACGTTGAACCGGAACGTGGTGTCCGACTGAGACTCGATGCGCGAATGGCCGGAGGCGGACGCATCCGCACCGGTACTCCCCGGAAAGGTCGAATCAAGAGCGAGGAAACCCGTGCTGGGGTCGGACGGACCGATCGTAGAGCGCCCGTCGGACACGGGCGGTCCGCCGTCGAAGACGTTGGCCGTCCCGCTGCCGCTGGCATCATGCGTCCACTGCCAGATCCCCTCCCCCGCGGCCACCCCGCACAGCGGCCCGATAACCGCGATCACCGATATGCACTGAATCGTTCGCATCTCTCGTACCTCCCGTCAGCCAACCATCGTACCACACCGAGACGTGTCCATACCAGCCCGTTCTCAAGAACTGGACCCCCCCCGGTCCCGACGCGCTCCGAACCCACACGAAAACGGTGACTGTCCCTAATCGCGCATCCCGTCCGCATCGGGGTCGGTGGCGTCCGCGTCGACGTAGACGATGGCGGCGCTTGCCGGCGTGGCGAGCAGTAGGGCCGCCGTCAATGTCCCATAGTACCTTTGCATTCTTGAGTTCTCCTTTGTACTAACCAGGAATCACCTTGAGAGAATCAGGTCCTTTGAAGGTGCCGTCCCCGGCCTACCGCGACACAACCGGCAAGCAACAGGAAGAACGTCGCTGGTTCGGGTATCGTAAACGTCATGCCCAGAAATGCCTCGTATTCCTTGCCGGAACCGGGTCCCATGCCACCGCTGCCCGACATGAGCGACGTAATGCGGATCAGATCGCCTGTGTTCCCGTTGAGTGTTGTTTGCACCGTCGAAACCTCGGAACTCAGTTCCAGCAGCGTTAGGGACTGCGTCACGTTCTCCACGGCAACGCTCGCCGAACCCGTGAACGGAAACGGGAACGTGTTGTCAATCCCGAGCCCATACACCCACCCGATCTCGTCGGCCGGCATGACGAATTCAATCACCGAGGAAAGCTCCCCCTCCGCCTCGCCGCCGGGATTGTCGCCACCGGGAAACGATGATGGGAAGTATCCGACAAGGAAAGTCTCGACGAACCGGAACGTGGTATCAGAGGCGGACTCGATGTGCGAACGCCCGGTTGCGGCCGCCTCGGCGCCGAGGACGCCGGGCGTGCTGGTACGGTCCACCGCCCCCAAGGTCATGATGGCGTCGTTGGGCCCGGTTGTGGAGCGCTCGTCGAACACGGGCGGTCCTCCGTCGAAGACGTTGGCCGTCCCGCTGCCGCTCGCCTCATGCGTCCACTGCCAGATCCCCTCCCCCGCGGCCCGCGCCGGGACCATCGCCGCCATCAGACCCACAAGACTTGTCGCTATGATTCGCATCTCTGCCCTCTCCTACCGTGACCGCACCTATGGTACTCGAACGGCCCACCGCATTCCAAGCCCCGCGAACCCCATTCTCGTCATATCCCCACGGAACGCCCCGCAACGGCATTCAATTGACATTCCGCCCCCATACACCCCGCGCCCGAATCGTCGTCGCCGAGGAGGTCCCCGCTGAGGATGGTCACGTTCGCGACGATGTCGCGGTCGTTCGCGTCCGGACCGAAAGGGACAACGGGGTAAGTCGGACAATGGGGGACAATGGGGTCAGGCTACTTTAGGTCTTCCTCGGTCTTCCCCTTGGGAGGAGCGTCGATCGAAGGGCGTTGCAGGTGAACGCTCGCCCCCGCCAGCCTTGCCGCCGGAGGATGCTCTGCCACAAAGTAGCCTGACCCCTTTTTCGGATCACGGTTGCCGCTTTATTTCGTTTGAACTTGGGTGGGGGGTGTGGTACGGTTTCATGGAATCGGCGTGTGGCACAGGTCATCGGACCTGCGAGTCCACCGGTTGCAAACCGGTGCCACACCTGGCCGCCTGAGGTTCAATAGGCGCAAGGGATTTGCGCATAAGAAGTTACACACGGAGGTGATGGACCCCATGTACCTGAAACGCATCTCCATCCAGGGCTTCAAGAGCTTTCCCGATCGTGTCGACTTCGACTTCGCGCGCGGGGTGACGTGCATCGTCGGCCCCAACGGATGCGGCAAGAGCAACGTCATCGACGCCTTCAAGTGGGTGCTCGGCGAGCAATCCGCCAAGCTGCTGCGCGGGCGGCAGATGACGGACATGATCTTCAACGGCTCCGCGTCGCGCCGCAGCAGCGGCATGGCCCGCGTGGACCTCTACTTCGACAACTCCCAGCGGACGCTCCCGATCGAGTACGACGAGGTTTGCGTGTCGCGCAAGCTCTATCGTTCCGGCGAGAGCGAATACCTGATCAACAACGACGCAAGTCGCCTGAAGGACGTTCGCGAGTTGTTCCTGGACACGGGGGTGGGCGCCGACACGTACTCAATCATCGAGCAGGGGCGCGTGGACAACCTGCTTACGTCATCGTCCACCGAACGCCGCGCGATTTTTGAAGAAGCGGCCGGTATCGGCAAGTACAAGGCCCGCAAGCGCGAGGCACAGCGTAAGCTGGATCGCACACAACAGAACCTCCTGCGCGTCACCGACATCGTCGAGGAGGTTCAGAAGCGCCTGCGTAGCGTCAAGCTGCAAGCCGGCAAGGCGCGGAACTTCCAGGCTTACGAGGGGCGGCTGCGCGAACTCCGCGCGGGATTCTCGCTGGCGGAATACCACCGGCTGACCGAAACCGTCGACCGCCTGCGCGCGGACGCCGACCGCGCGTCGGACGATTCCACGGGCGCGCGTACGACCATCGACCGCAACGAGGCCGAAGCGTCTAAACTGGCGACCGTGGTGAACGAGCTCGGCGAGGAACTATCAACCACCGAGCAAGATCTTCTGCGCACCCGCTCCGACATGGCCACCCACGAAGAGCGCGTCGACGCCGCTCGGAAACGGATTGCGGAACAGCACGCCGCCATCGAGCGCATCGACGGACGTATCCAACAGTACGAGACGCAAACGCAGCAGTACGACGCCCAGTTGGACGACGCGCAGGCGGAGGCCGCCACAATCCAGACGCAAACGCGGGTCAACGAAGAGCGTGCCAGCGTGCTGAGCGGCGAGGAGCAGCGCCTCGATCGTGAACTCACTGAAGCGCGCGCTGCGCTGACCGACGAGAAGGACGGATTGGTGGATCTGGTGCGCCGCTCCACCCACATTCGCAACGAAGTCGCGCGGCTCAACTCCCACAGCGAAAGCCTCAAGGCCACGCAGAGTCGCCTGGGCGAACGCGACGCGGTCATCCGTGCCGAGCTCGAACATCATCTGCATCGCAAGAGCTCGCTCGAGTCCCGGCAACGTGAGGTCGTCGCTCTGATCGAGGCCGAAAGCGAGCAGCTGCGGCAGAAATCCGCCGAAGCGCAGGAACTCGAGATGCGACGCGGTCGGCTGGCCC
>JAJDDR010000201.1 GCA_029260255.1 Phycisphaerae bacterium | reverse complement strand
GAGCGCCAATCCTCCGATCACGACATAGTCGATCCCCGCTTCGTGCAGTCGCTTTTCCAGATCGCGCACGGTCTCCCACACCGGCCCCTGTTTCTCGAAGAACATCCCGGTCTCCGTCATCCAATGTAACTCCGAACGTGCTACCATGTTTGCCCGCTAATAGTACCGGCTGTTGAGATCATTGAATGTCGCTAACCCGATCACCTTGGTATATCTTCGCCATCCTATCGTCGACTAGGCCATAGCGTTCGTCGAATGGTCCGGCGAACAGCTTCCCTGATAGCGGGCGCGCCGCACCAGGGTTTTCGCACACGATTACGCGTGGCGCATGCTCATGCTTCACTTGCATCTTGAGACCGATATCCAACTGTAGCTCTGCCCTCTCCTCGGGTAGGAGTTCGCGACCTTTCTCACGTCCCTGTTTTTCAGCTTCTTCGCGAATGCGACGCTCAAAGTCCGCGTTTCGCAGTGTAACCTCCCGCAAAACAAGCACTGCGCTTATAGTCGTGTTCTGAAACGTGTCATTCGCGTAGCGGACCATGCTGCCGCCTTGCGGCAAGAAGACGGACTGTGTTTTGCTCGTGGCAAGATCGAGCGTAAATCCCAGGTCGCCGAGCATCGCGCCGAAGACGTCGCGCACCCGCATGGGAGTTCGAAAGTCACCGTCGTTATAAATGACGAGCGCGCATGGACGATCGTTGAACTCATTGAGCTTCTTCCGCGCTTTGTCGATCAGTCGGCGAATCCCCTTGTATGGATTAATCGCGCCCGCGCTGTTCGGAAGCTCTGCGGGAGCGCGCTCCTTCACCTCGAAGTAGTACGGTGAGCCACTCCACCACGCCCGGAAATCCGGCTTCTTCACCTTTCCCTCGACATCCGGCTCATACTCCCAAGTGTATTCATGCCGGGTCAAGTAATCTGCAAACAGCTGCTCCGAGTTGTTTTTCGGAGTTCCGGGCGAACCCTCACCTCGCGATGACTTGATGACCTTGTTGCGGCTAGGGTGATGCACTTTGTTACTTCTGTTTCTCGCCGGTTTGTTTGAGCGAACTCAGCTCCGCACGCAGGCCGGCGAGCTTGTCGAGTTCCTTCTTGTGCTCCGCTTCCGCTTCGGCTTCGAGTAGGTGATCGATCTCCTCGTCGGTGATGACCGAATCGCTCGCGGACATCTCGGCGTCGTGGGAGGCCATGTCCTCCACGCCGTCGAGGAACATGCCCATCCGCTCCTCCATGGATTGCGACTGAGCCATCGCCTTCTCCCAGTCGGCCTGTGTCTTCAGCAAATCGGTCTCGCCGAAGAGTCTGCCGATTTCCGCGGCCATCAGGCCCATGCTCTTGGCGAAGTCGGCCGACGCTTCCGCCTGGCGCTTGATCAACAGCGCGTTCTTGACGGTCAACAGTTGGCGTTCGAGCATTTTCTTGATCGCGGCGGTCTTCTTCAGCGAGTTGCGGATGAACTGGTATTGCTGATCGTCGCCGATCTTCTTGGCGTGCTGAGCGTTCTTGATGAACTCGTCGGTGAACTTTCCCTGCTCGCGGATGGACTTCTCGATGCGGCGGATTCCCTGCCGGATCTTGATGTCGCGTTCGATACGCCGCTCTTCAGGTGACTTGAACAGACCCATGTGTCAGCCTCGATCGCCGGTTAGTAGTACTCTCGTTCGGGAATCACCGCCCAGAGGACGATGTACAACAGCAACGGCGATCCCACGCCCAACACCGCGAGAACCACGTACCCCACGCGCGTGGCCGTGGAATCCCAACCGAAGTACTCGGCGATGCCGCCGCACACTCCGCCGACGTAGCGGTCCATCACCGATCGTCGCATTGGTTTCGGAGCCCCGTTCATGCCATCGGCTCCTCGGCTGCTCTCTGTTGCTCGCGCACACGGCGATCGGCTTCGTCGAAGGCCTCGCCGTCGTTTTCGATGGCACCCACGTCCATTTTGTCCCAGATGTTCATCACCGCTTGGCCCGATTCCGAGAGCGCCGACCCCGCTTCGTCCACAGCGACCGCGGTGCCGAGCACCTCATCGAGCCGCTCCTGATAGGCTTCCGCGCGTACCGCGTCGCTTTCGATAAGCTTGCTGAGCCGCAGCAGGTCGGTCTGCGAGATCAGCCCGAGCGAGCCGCCGGTCTCCTTGGCACGGTCGGCGTTCTCGCGCAGCATGCGCAGCCGCGTAACGGTGAGTATCTCCTTGCTGCGCACGTTGAGCTGGCGCGAGACCATGAGCTGCTCGGAGGTGCGGAGCTCGAATTCCTGGGCGTACGCCCGCCGAATCTCCGGCGACTTCTCGCCCGCGCCTTTCTTGAATATCTCCTGCTTCTCGGAGTCGAGCTTCTTGACGCGGTGCATCATGCGCGAGCGGTCCTTCTCCAGGAGCAACTCCTTACGCCGCAACTCCGAGCGCGTCATCTGTGACAGTGACTTCCTACGCCTTGTCAGCCAATCGATAAACTGCATGTGATCGTGGGTTCCTCAGCTTGCCTCGGGATCGGCCTCACGCTTGGGCTCGGCGGTCTCGATGGGCTCGGCCGGCGCGACGGGTGGTTCCGCCGCGCTCTCGGCGCGAACGATGCGTGGCTCATCAGTCTTCGTCTTAACCGCGTCCGCCTCCTCGAATTCCTTCAGTATGGCCAGCTCCTCCTCACTCGTCGAGACGGCGGATAGCCCCGCTTCGAGATTGCCGACGAGTTCCGCATCGACCTGCAGCGTCTCCAGCATTTCCTCGGCCTGCACGGCGTTTTCGGTCAACTCCTCGGACGACGGCAGTTGCGCCATGTTGCCCTGCTGGATCAGCGTCAGGTTGTGGATGTCGGTGCTGATGATGTTGATCTGCTGATTCAGCATGTTGGCCGTCGTGTTCTGGCGGCCGATGTCCTTGCGAAGTTGGCCGAGTTGGGCGGCCAACCTCCGTCGGGTGATCTGCGACTTGTTCTGGCGGCCTTGTTCTAGCAAGTCCGTTTCCTTGGCTTCGAGCTTGGCGATATCTCCGTAGAGACTGTCCCGGCGCTGTGCGAGCTTGGCGCGACGCTCGGCGAGCAGGTTGATTTTCTCGGCTTCGTCGCCCTCCTTGGAGAACAACTGCCTGATGCGGTCCACAACGTTCATCGATGGTTTCTCCGCGCGGCCGACCGCCGCTCCTCGAAACAGAAGCAGGTCTTCCGCCTTGCCGGTCACGTGCAACTCCGGGTCCGCGGCGGCGAGTTCCCGGATGGCTTTGGCGACCGTTTCCTTGGGCAGCGCGAGCTTTGACGAAACCGACGAAAGCGAGAGACCGGACGTCAGGAGGTCGGCACTGCGCCGTTCCAACTCGTCGCGCACGCGGTCCAGCTTGTCGGTGGCCTCCTCCGGGTCGAACATCGCCAGCACGTGCTCGGGAACTTCCTCGCGACTGCTGGCGACGGTCCAACCGCCGCCGGGCGCCGGCTCGATGGTCACCAGCGTGACGTTGGGCAGTTCCAGCTTCGCCGCGCGCGCCGCGGGCGTAAAACCCGAAGGCGCGCACACCCCGATCACGTGTTCCACCGAGGGATCGACGACGAGTTTGCGCACGTGGTCCTGCAACTCCGGCAGGTCGATCGGCGGCGGTGCGCTCGCACCCTTTGCGACCAACGCATCGAGCGGGCACAGGACGCTGGCCCACACGATACCGGTTCGGCGCTTTCCGAACCACCAGGTGCGCCGATAACCGTGCATCGCGATGCGCCGATTATGGGGCAGTTCCGCGAGCTTCTCGCGATCGTACACGCGATGCGTCGCCATCACAGCCCGCAAACGGTCGGAATCATCCTGGCGCGCCGTCTTCCACACCGAGCCCTGAAGCACCTTGCCCTTGGCTGTTTCGAGCTTGGTCTCGACGCCGGAGAGATACGTCGACTCCACCTTGAGCATGTTGATCGCGTGTTCGTTCATCCGTCAAGCCGTTGCCCGCATTGGGCGCAGTACTTCGCTTCGCGCACGTTTGCCTTCCCGCAGTCCGGCCGCGTGCACACGCGCCGACTGCGTGGTGACCAGCCGAAGCCGTGCTCCGCTGCGCCGTTGTCATCCGCCGCGAAGTGGATACGCCGTCCGACCAGCCTGAGCAAGCCGATGCGCAACGCACGGAGGATCCCGACGATCACGCTGCCCAGCGCAAAGAAGACGCAGATGGCAATGGCCACCGCGCCAATGGCGATGAATAATCCCAAGTTGGTTACCACACCGCACCTCCCGCCGCTAGCTCACCTTCACGCTCAGGTCGTTGCCACAGAAGATGCAGTAGCGGTCCGACGCCTGTACGTATCCGTTGCACGCGCCGCAACGCGGGATGGAAACCGCCATTTGGGCGCCGCAGTGAGTGCAGAACTGGTCTCCGCGCCTTCCTGCCTGGTGGCAAGATGGGCAGACCTGCCCGCCGGCCGGCGTCACCCGCCCGCCGGATGAAACCGCCTGAGTCTTCAACGCGTTGATCATCTCCGAGGCGCCCGCATAACGGCGGTCGCGACGAACGTAGCACTTCTCGAACACACCGTCCAACCACCGCGGGATCTCGGGACGCAGCGAACTGGGTACCTCCGCACCTTGCGGACGCTCGCCGGTCAGCATCTCGAACAGGACGATGCCGCACGAGTAGACGTCCGATCGGCCATCTGCCTCGATACCCTCTTTCTGTTCCGGGGCCATGTATGCAATCGTACCGGCGACGCACTTGGCCTGCTCACCCAGCGCGCTGCCCGACTGCATAATCGAATGTGTCGTGATGCCGCCGACGCGCCCGAGTCCGAAATCGGCAACCTTCACCGACGCCTCGGTGACCGACGCGAGCTCCGACGCCCGTTCGGTGAGAAGTATGTTGGCCGGCTTGATGTCGCGGTGGATGACGCCCGCTTTGTGGGCGGTTTCCATTGCACGAAGCACGCCCAACATGATGAGCCGCGCTTTGTCTACGGGCAGTCCCTTGGGGTTGGCATCGATCATCGTTCGCAGTGAATCTCCCGGCACGTACTCCATGACCAGGTACGGTGGATCCGCGTAGGGATCGAGGTCGATCGCGCGAACCACATTCGGATGCCGCAAACCGTGGATGACCACACCCTCGCGGCGGAGGTTTTGCACGTAGTCGGGGTCCGTCGGAATCTTGATTGCGACGTACTCGTCGAACATGTGGTGCCGGGCACGCCACACCTGTCCGAAGCTACCGGTTCCCACCGGTTCTTCGAGCAAGTAGTTGCTGATGCGCTGACCTGGCGTTGGCGCCGACATGTACCGCTCCCGATGCGACCTCAGGCAGGTGTCTAGACGCTATCGTCCACCTTTTCCGCCACGAAGTCGCAGACCAGAAAATTATAGACACCGGCGGTCAGGAAGCCAAGCAGGACGACCACCCAGGTGAGCGTTCCGTCGATGCTCCAACCGGCCAACCAAAACGCGACAAGCGCGTCCACGAGCAAGTAGCCGATTAGCATCGCCGCGGCCGCGCCGTTGGATTCCGTTTTGACGACCTTGGCCGGAACAAAGAACGTTGCCCAGGGAAGCACGATGACGAACCCCAGCCATGCGAGCACGCTCTTGAGATTCTCCCACAGCGCGCGCAGCACCTCCGGGTGCTTCCAAAACCAAATGAGCGAAGCCCCGGTCGCGACGATGAGGATCGCGGTCAGGACCTTGCCTCCGACGAATTTTCCGAGTGCAGCCCACATCGGTCAGTCGCGCTCCGACACCACATTCCCCACGTGGAAAGTCTATCATCCCTTCGCCCGCGCGGCGATTACAATTGACCCGGCAAACTCGAACAGCCCCCCAGCGAGTGCATTCGCCGCTCCTGTCATTCCGAGCGGAGCGAGGAATCCCGCTGGGAGGGCATTCCGGCTAGATTCCTCGCTCCGCTCGGAATGACTTTCGACAGGGTTCGCCGTCCGAAGCGAGTCGCGCACTCACAAATGCCACCCAACATGGGACGCATCCACTCGAACGCCCCCGTTCCAAGGCGGCGCGCACGGTGTCCTCTGAACCTCTATTCGCGTTGACACGGTGTTTATTCTGGTTCATCCGGCTGAAGCGTCCAAGGCATCGCCAAGAAGCGGACATGCTGGTCTGATCTGAGGTTGTAAAGGACTTCA
>JAJDDR010000021.1 GCA_029260255.1 Phycisphaerae bacterium | reverse complement strand
GGGTGACCGTCCCGCGGCCTCGCCGATGGGAATAGCCGTGTGTCTGACTAGATCTCCGCTTATGGCCAATACGGTTGTCTGAGTGCCGTTGGTGAACACGCGGGGAACCGCGCTCGGCATACGAGGGGTGACGACTGCTAGATGCGTGAGACGTTAGTCAGCGGTGGAAAACCGCCTCTGAGAGGGCAGGAACGCCGGTTCGTTGCGTTCGAATGGAGGATGTGTCGCGCGTGTGTTGCGCCGGGCGGTCATGCGATGTTCAACTTGGACGCGAGTGCGTCGGCAATTTGACGCTTGGCGTCGAGCTTGCGTTTTATGTAGTGCTTGGCCGTTACCTTCGAGTCGGCATGGCCCAGGAAGCTGGCGACGTTGAACTCTGAGAACTGCTCGTCAGCCGCGTCGGTGCCGGCGCTGCTGCGCAGGTCCTTGATCCGAAAAAACGGCACATGCGAACCATCGCCGAGCTTCGCACGGTCTCGAATCCGGTTGAACTCGCGATGGATGTTCCACTTGATGGCACGAAACACCTGCGGTTCCTTCGGAACCTCTCGGCCACCGTCAACCATCTTCGGGGCGTCGTTGAACATCCGCACGAGCAAGTTCATCGCTGACGGCACCAGCGGCTGAAGTCGCACGCGCTTTGCCTTGGTCTTGGTCAGGCGGATGAACGCCCCGTCGAGGTGGACCCGCTCCCACTCCAGCCCGAGGATCTCGCCGCGGCGACAGCCGGTCGTGGCGAGCAGGTATAGAAACGCCTTCCAGGTCAGCGTCGGGCATGCGTCCAACACCGCCTGCTTCCATTCGTCGGGTACCTGGACGGGGTCCAATTCCTCGACGGACTCGAATCGAAATCGCTTGCCTGTGGGATTGCGTCGGATGTAGCGACGCTCCTCGGCCATGTTCAACGCGTGTTTCAACCGCCGCAGCTTGCCGTTGATCGTGTGGGGTGAGAGCAGTCTGCCGCCGACGCCGTCCGTCAGTAACCGCAGGCGTCTCTGGAATTCCTCGACCGTGCCGAAACCGACTGTGTGTGGTCCTGACGGATTGAACATCTCGCCGAACTGTTGCAATGTGTGCCGTACCGCCGCCGCGTGGTTTTTGCCAGGCATCATCGATACATGCTCGGTGACGAACCTGTCCCACGACACGTGGCTGATGTCCTCACAGATGCCCTGCTTCAGCTCCCACTGTTTCTGGCGCCGATACTCATACGCCACCTCCTTGTGTGGTCCGCAGGCGTGCCCGCGGTAGCGACCGTCCTGGAACCACCGGACGGTGTAGCAGGTCTTGCCGGACGGGTTCCGGCGTTTCGTAATGTGAACCGCTGTTTCAGTCATGAACTTGGTCCTCCAGTAAGTAGTCCCGTCCCCAACGGTTGGTGCACGAGGGACCGGCGGAGGGGCTGTGCCGCTGAGGGACGGGTTGATGAGTTCTCGCATCAGTTTGATCGGTACCCCGCGCATCACCTTGAACGTATCTCGCAGCCGCCACGCGTCAAGGGTGTTGGCGCACGGGCGCGACTACAGCGCCGCCGCGGTCCCAGCGATCTCCGAATGGGGGATGATGCGTCTCCGCGCCGCGGAATCGGGAAGAGTGATTTAGCGACCGAGCTTGGCTCGCCACTGGGCGGTGAGTTCGGGTTGGCCCCGGTCATTGTAATGTATGATGATGGCACGGGCGGCACGCTGCGTGCGCGGGTGGTTCTCGCCATCGTTTTCGAGCGTGCTCCGATAGCATTCCAGCAACAAGGGTTCTGCTTCGTCGAACCGCCGCAAAGCGCTCAAGCAGCGTCCGTACGCACCCTTGACGCCGGCGATGCGCCAATGCTGCGGCGGGAACTCCTTTTCGAGGATTGTCATGGCGACCCGGAGCGGCTGCTCCGCTTGTTCCGCTCGGTGAGTGTCCACAAGCAACTCTCCCACAAGAGCTCGCGTAGCGGCGACCTGGGGGTGATCATCGGGAAGGAACTCGCTTGTTAGATCGAGGGCCTCCGTTAGAACCGGTTCGGCCTCGGCGTATTTGCCGAGGTAGAGAAGCACCAGGCCCAGGTTGGCCAGTTGTCGGGGGACTGCGGGATGTCGGTCGCCGTGGAGGGTTCGAAGGATGGAGAGGGCCTTTCTGAAATAGGCTTCGGCGGCGGCATAGTCGCCTCGGTCTAAGTTGATTCCGCCGAGGTTGTTGTAGGAGGTGGCCACGTCCGGATGCTGGTCGCCGAGCACCCGACGCCGGATGTCCATCGATTCATGTTGGTACTTCTCCGCCGTGTCCAGGTCGCCTTTGGTGTGCAGAACCAAGGCAAGGTTGTTAAGTAGTGTGGCTACATGCGGGTGCTCATCGCCAAGTGCCTTCCGACTCGCCGCCAGTGCCTCCCGAATCAACGCCTCGGCGCCGTCGTAATCTCGAATCGAGAACAGCAAACCGGCCAGGTTGTTGCGAGTGAGTGCCGTGTCGGGATGGTCGTCGCCGAGCAGCTTCTGTTGCGTGCGCAGCGCTCCGCGGAGAAAGGGTTCCGCTTCTTCCAGCTTATCTTTTTGGTGAAGCAGCTTTCCCAGATTGCTCATGCATTGTGCGATCTCTTCGTGCGGCTCGTCAAAGATCGCACGGCGCATGGCGAGCGCTTCACGGGTGAGTGTCTCGGCCGACTCGTAATCGCCTGTTCTGGTACGCAGCACCGCGAGATCGCTCAAGGCGGTTGCGATGTCGGAGTGCACCGGGCCCAGCACGCGCCGTGCGATCGTGAGTGCCTCTTGTAGAAGTGTCTCGGCGCGGTCATAGACGCCCAGGTTCATATAGGCGACGCCCATAGTATGCATGAGGGCGGCGCGGGTGATCGGTTCGTCGGTCAGCTCGTTGTCGATGCGCCCGGCGCCCTCGTCCAGAAGGTCCCGGGCCGTGGGCATCTCGCCTGGAGCCTTCTCGGGATCGGACACGGCGAACAGATCGGTCAGAAACTCAGACACCTTTTCGGCCCGGAGCTGATTGGCCTGGGCGATGTTGCGCTGGATGCGTGCTTCTCGGGCCTGCCAGGTGGTCGATATCAGTCCAGCGACAACGGAGAGCAGGGCCAATACCGTGGCCGACGTCGCGACCTTGTTCCGCTTCACGAACTTGCCGAAGCGATAGCGGATCGTGTCCCGCCCGGCGGCGATAGGCATACCTCGGAGATAGCAATCGATGTCACTGGCAAACTGCTCGGCCGAACCATAGCGGCGCTGGGGCTCCTGTCGCATGGCCATCATGACGATGTTGTCGAGTTCACCGCGAAGGCGGCGACGGAGCCTCTGCGGAGTGGTGCCGCGGGCGGTGCTGACGGTGACCGGGTCGATGGTGATTCGGATCTGACCGTCGCATCCGCGGACGTCCTCGGTGTGAACGACGACTGTGCTTGGTCTTGGCGGAGTTTGCTCGCAAACGATCTTCTCGATCTCGCTCAACGTGCGGTTGTCCAAACGATAGGGCCTGTGTCCGGCCAGAAGGGTGTAGAGCACGGCCCCGAGCGAGTAGATATCGACCGCCGTGGTGACCACGTCGCCACGAATCTGCTCCGGGCTGGCAACGTCAGGTGTGAACGATCGAAATCTTGTACTGGTTATGTCCCCACCGCGTCCGGCGCGGTCCGCGTGAAGGATCTTCGCGATCCCGAAGTCCAACAACTTCGGTGTTCCGTCGGGCATGACCAGGATGTTGGTGGGCTTGATGTCCCGATGAACGACCAGTCGTTGATGGGCATAATGCACTGCCATGCACACTTTGCGGAACAGCTTGAGCCGCTCCGAAACGGTGAGCCGTGCTGCGTCGCAGTAGGCGTCGATTGGAACTCCGTCAATGTACTCCATGACCAGATAGGGCGCGTCGTCGCTCGCCACTCCCCCGTCGAGCAAACGCCCGATGTAACGGTGGTCCAGTTTGGCCAGCGCCTGGCGCTCGATGCGAAAACGTCGGAGCATGTCCGGCGAAACCATCCCGGGATTGATCAGTTTGATTGCGACGGTCTTCTCGTACTCGCCGTCAGTGCGAACCGCCTCATAAACGGTGCCCATCCCACCGGAGGCGATGAGACGTTGCAGGACGTAGGCACCGACTTGCTCGCCGACACGAGAAGCGGTGTCCTCGGCCGGAAACAACTCGGCTGCCGAGCCCGAGTCAGCGTTCTCGAAGAAACTCGGCGTGTCATCGTGGGCATGGATCAGCGACTCGATCTCAGCGCGCAATTCCGCATCGCCGTCGCAGGCTTCGTCGAGCCGCGTTCGGCGGTCCTTCGGATCGAGGTCGCAGACGCGCTCGAACAGCTCACGGATACGGTCCCATTTGTCGGAGTGCAATTCAGTCCTCCTTTGTCATCTCGCGCTGGAGCCACGCTTTGGCGAACCTCCACCCGCTGTCCACCGTGCGGGGCGAGACGCCGAGGACATGGGCTACTTCCTTGACGGTCAGCCCACCGAAGTAACGCAGCTCGACGATTTGTTTGCGGAGCGGATCGATGTCGCCCAATCGCCCCAGCGTTTCGTCGAGGGCGATCAGGCGTTCGTCTTGCGCGTGGACCTGATCCCGAGCGTCGTCGAGGGAAAAGTTCGCTTGGTCGCCGCCGCGCTTGGCTGTGCGGCGTTTGCGAGCGTGGTCGACGAGAATCTGTCTCATGGCCTGCGCGGCCACCGCCAGAAAATGGGCCCGGTTCTTCCAATTCTCCGACGCCCCACCCGCCAAGCGTGCGTAGGCTTCATGAACCAGAGCCGTCGGCTGCAGCGTATGATCACGACTTTGAGTGCGGAAGTACCGCTTGGCTAGGCTGTGCAGCTCCTCGTATACCAGGGGCAACAGCTCCCGTGCAGCGTTGGGGTCGCCGCAGCCCAGCTTTGCGAGCACCTTCGTAACCTCAGGAGACGTGGTCATGGACGATTCCGGAACGATCCCTGGAGAAACATCGATTATCCGTGCGCGATTATACCATGATTCGCGTGATACCTAGTGGCGGATAATTGACGAATCACGCTCTTGGCTCGTGCGAGCTTGAGCAGATCGGCGATTTCGACACCGTACCGATTTTTTTCGGACCGTCCGCCGCCGACCACGGACGGCGACCGTCCGGCAAATACGGCGGTGGCTCATCCACCGAACCGCTGGGCGAGTGCTGTGCGCTTGACCGAGATTTGCGTCGCCTGACTCGGTGTCTTGGGCCTTACAATGATGCGACGGCGTGCGTCACATGCAGCGCCCGTGATGTGAATTGGGTAGAAAAAGACCCATTCAGACTGGCAGGAGTTGGAACTATGAAATGTATCAAGCGAAACAAATGGTTGCAGGTGGCGGCCTGGATCATCATTGGGGTTGCCTCAGCGCCGGGACACGGGGCGGAGTGGCGGCTGATCAAGCCGACCAACAGCGGCATACCGGGTGAGTCCGTGGAGTTCGCCCGGTTTGATCCGCAGGGAGATCTATGGGTGGCCGCCCGCTGGCCCTTCTTCTCCGAGGGCGGTGTGGCCGTTCGCGACCATCAGACGGGCATCTGGGAGACGTTCGCGAACTGGGATTCGCCGATGCCCTCACAATACGTCAACGACCTCGAGTTCGGCGATGGGGGCGTGGTATGGATGGCCACCGAAAACGGTTTGGTCAAGAAGGTCGGCGACCAGTGGACCATCTATAACATGACGAACGCCCCGTTTGTCACCAACAGGGTCAGCGAAGTCGAACTCGCTCCCAACGGCGATCTGTGGATCGTCAACTCGACGTTGGGCGGAGTCGCCGCAGTCTTCCGCTTTGACGGGCAAGTCTGGGAGGATTTCACAGTTCCGGACGACATTCCTTTTGTGTTTCCGTTGGTGCGGATGTCCCTCCAGGGTCTCGAAGTCGGCGCCGACGGACACGTGTGGGTTGGAAACATGGTGCTTCAGGGCGTGGCCGAATACGACGGTGTGTCCTGGACGGTGCATGGCCAGACCCTCACGGATGTGTTCCGGCACATTCAGGAGGATTTCGAAGGCAACATCTGGCTGGTGGGCCAAGGCAACACCCTCCAGAAGTTCGACGGGAAGAGTTTCACAGCGTACTACTATGCCAACACGCCGTTTCTCAGTACCGACGTTACCGCCGTCGTCGTCGGGATCGACGGCGCCGTCTACGCCGCCAACTGGTTCGGGCAGGTGATCAAGACCACCAACGCCGGCGCCTCCTGGGAGTTGTTCACGTCGCAAAATGCGACACTGCTCTCAATCGCGCCGGCGCCGGACGGGGATATTTGGGTCACAAGCCTGGGAGCCGCCCGCCATCTCAACGCGAACGGCGTCTGGCTCGAAGCACTCAACACCTTCAACACCGGTCTGCCGGACAACTTCATCAACGACATCATGGGCGACAGGCAGGGGAACGTCTGGTTCTCCGGCGGCGAGGGCGGATTCTCGAAGTTCGGCAATCAGCAGTGGTCCAACTTCGGCTCGCACAATCCAAACGCGCCATGGCCGGTCGGGGCGGACGGGACGGACAGCCTTTTCGAGGACGCCGCCGGGAACATCTGGGCGGGCTCCAACGGAGTCATGCGATGGGAAGGCGACCTCATGACCCACTGGGACTGGTCCAATTCGAGCCTCGGAGTTGACGCGATCGTGGCCATTGCGCAAGCCGGCGACGGGACGATGTGGATCGGCGCCGAATACTGCGGGGCATTCTGGTTTGATGGTCAGGACTGGGTCCATCACAGCTTCGGCGGCGGGACGACCAACTATGTGTCAGACATGACCGCCGACGTCAACGGTGATCTGTGGGTGGTGGCCGGGGTCAACGTCCACCACTTCGACGGTGAAACCTGGGAGAAGTTCAATACTTTGAACTCGCCTCTGTCGCTTGGCGGCTTGACGTCCATAGCCGCCCACCCGGACGGCAGCGTGTGGATCGGCACCGGCAACGGGATCATGCGATTCGACGGCCAGTCGTGGACCGTGTACGACCAGTTCAACAGCCCCATGCCCGCCGACGAGGTGCAGGACGTCGCCATCCGCAGTGACGGACTGGTGGGGCTTACAACCAACGAGTTCGGCCCGAACACGCCGTTCCCCAACGGAGTGGTTCTCTTCGACGGCGAAACCTGGACGGTGCATACGTACCAGAACTCGCCGATGCGGCACTATCAACTGGGCCCCGTTGCGTTCGACAAGGAAGGCGACCTGTGGATCAGCACAATCAGCGAGGGCGTGGCTGAGTTGGACCTTCTTCCGCCAGTCGTTGCGGGCGACGGTGATGGCGACGGCGATGTCGATCTGTTCGACTTCTCTGCGTTTTTGGATTGCGTCACCGGCCCTGGCGGCGGCATGTTCGGGAATTGCGGTTCGTTCGATTTCGATGGTGATCAAGACGTGGATTTCAAGGACCACGGCGCGCTGCAACTCGCCTTCGCCGGATCGAAATAGAACCTCAATCCCCATGAACACCCGCGGGGCGTGAACGGCGATGGCGCCGTGGATGCCGCGGACTCGGCGGTCTTGCTTGAAAACTGGGGTCGAGTGGCCTGAATCTTTAGAACGAAAGAGGGGACAATGGTGCGATTGAATCACCCGACAACCGGCTTCGTGATCATGGTGGTCTCGTTTGCTTTCGGTGTGCCGAGAACTCTAGGGCAGGCGAATTACCTTGAGGGCTTCGATGGTCTTAGCAACACACAGTCCGGCGACCACGGCCCGCCGGAGCTGATTGCTGCCGGCTGGGAGTTCCGGAACCAAAGCAATCCCATTCGTAGCGGCGACTGGCGGCGATCACCCGTGGCTCATCAGGGTCAGTGGTCGCTCGGTGTCGATTGGTCCGTGGGCTGGTGGGACGACAACCAGTCAGAAATGAGCAGTTGGGCAATCCTGCCGGCGATCCCGAATCAGATCGCGGGTGACGTGATCCGGTTCTTCACGTCATCGGGGTCTGCCGACAGCTTCGATCCGACCGCTCATCTCGAGGTGCACTACTCGCCGTCGGGAGGCACCAGCACAGGTTCGAACGCCGATCAGGTAGGCGATTTCACAGTTCTCCTGCTCGACCTCCCCGATCTGGAGGTGTTTGCGTGGACCGAGCACCAAGCCACCCTCCCCGGGTCGGGGCGGATCGCCCTCCGCTTCCATATCCCACCCAGCAACCTGGGATTCCCGACGTTCTCGGGCGACTTCGACATCGACACGCTGAGCGTCGGACCCGCGGGGCCAGCATGCAACATACCGCCAGTACCCATAGCCGGGCAGACGGTTACCTGGACAGCGGCCGAGAGTCCATACACGGTGTGCGAACTGTTGACCATTCCAGCGGGCGGGACAGTCATCGTCGAGCCGGGCGTCGTCGTGAACGTCGATCCGAGTCGCCGGATCGTCGTGTCGGGAACCTTGCTCGCGCAGGGAACGGCCGCCCAGCACGTCGTGATCGACGCGCCGGCGGTGTTTCCGCCCATGATCACGGTGAACCAGGGAACGCTCAACGCAGCGTTTCTGGACTTCCGCGGGCAACTGCGCGTCGAGAGCGGCGGGACCCTCGACCTCGTCGACTGTGACTTCGCCGGCAACGGCCTGCTCTGGTCCCAGGAACTACAGCTCGTGCCGCCGTGGATCCACCTTCAGCACTGCACCTTCACAAACTCGCTGATGGTCATCTCCGACGCGCTCGGCATCCTCGAGGACAACACATTCGTGAACAGCAACGCGTCCGTGCTCCGCGGCTTCGTCGATCTGCGCGGAACAAACACGGTGACCGGGCTTCAGATGGACATCACCCTTCTGCGCGAGATCCAGACGAGAGTCATCGACGGCGTTCACGCCAGCGGCGTGCCTGACGCGGCCGGACTCGCGCTTCGCGGCGGAAACTACCTGCTCGGTCCGAATAACGTCTTGCAGGGCAACCGCTACACGCTCGAACTCAACGGCGGGCTCGATCCACAGAGCGTGGTTCCACTGACCGGCAACACGATCAACGCCATCGACGCCCTCAACGGGAGCGGGCCGACGTTCACGCGCTGGGCTGACTTCGGAATTCCCTACCGGTTGACCGAAGGGACGCCTCTCGGCGGTGGATTCCTGACGATTGATCCCGGTGTGACGATCGAGGCGGAAGACCCGACCGCGGGGATGCGTTTGGGCGGCTCGCAGGGTCCCGTCTTCATGGGGCTCCCCGACGCTCCGATCACCTTCCGGGCCGCCGCACCGGGTGGTGCGTGGCAGGGATTGATCTTCAATTCCAGCGCCGACAGCGGCCAACACCTCGAGTATGTGAACATCAGCGATGCCTTCGCCGGCGCCATCAGTCAGAACGACTTCATTTACGTCAGCAACTGCGTGTTCGAGAACAACCAGCTTGGCGCCAACACCAACAGTTTCGGCATCACCTACTTCGACGGCACGCGGTTCATCAACAACGGGACCGGCGTGGACTTAACGCCAACCGGGCACGCGGAACTGAACAGCCCGCTCAATCCGAACTCGTTCGAGGGCAACGGGACCGGGATCGACTCGGCGTCGAGCAACGACGCTCGAAATTGCTGGTGGAATGACCCGACCGGACCTCAGGCGTCCGGCAACCCCGGTGGCCAGGGCGACTCAATCGTCGGCCCCGTGTCGTACCAGCCCTTCCTCAGCACGCCCCCGAACTTTGCGGACGTCCCCCCGGTCGTGCGTCTGGTTGATCCCGGCTATCACTGGACGCGGACGTCGGCGTCGGTAATGGTGGACTTCACTCTCGTCAGCAACGAGAAGTACATCATCCGCTGGGACGCGATCGGCGACGACATCGACCATTTCCGCATCGAGTACTCCCCCAACGGGCACATACCCCCGTCTCAGTTCAGCGTCGTGGCGGACGATCTGCCCCAGGACCAGCGTTCGTACGAATGGACCATCCCCGCCCCGAGCTTCGCCAATTCTCAGTTCGTCAAAGTCATCGGCGTAGACGCTGCAGGCCAGGAAGGATTCGACCAGACGCCGATCGTCGTGCCCAGTGACTTTATTACGGGCGAGCTGACCATCACGACCGACCTGACCGGCATGACGCTCACCGCCGGCGAGGACATTCCCGACTTGCACTGGAGCGGCAGTGTGAGCGGCTTCCCCACGATCACACCGCTGGTCGTGCTCGAGAACGAGGGCCGCGTCATAAGCGGACTGAATATCAGCGGCGTGGGCCAGTTCTTCGTGCCGTTCCCCAACATTAACACCGATCGGGCCAGGCTGGCCGTGCAGGTGTGGGATCCCGGCAACAGCGTGCGGTATTTCTTCGCCGACGGATACTTCTCCATCCGGCACGACCCGCGTCTCGGTTTCGTCCCGCCGACGGTGACCCTGCTGGCGCCGAACGCCGGTGACAGCTTCCCCGGAGGCTCCGTGGTCCCGATCACGTGGACGGCGTCGGCCGCCGAAGGCCTGCACTCGTTCGACATCCTGGCCTCGTACAACGGCGGGCGCACTTGGCACCCGATCGTTCGCGACCTTCCGTCGAGCGCCCGCAGCTACAACTGGCTGCTGCCCGCCAGTACAGGCATCGCCGATGCTCGCGTGCACGTCATCGCAAGGGACCTGCGTTTCCAGAATACCTCCGACGGTGATGATCGGTCGTTCACCATCACCCCCGGGGATGCGGGGCTGCCTGGCGACTTCGACGGCGATGGAGATGTGGATATATTCGATTTCTCGGCGTTTTTGGATTGCGTCACCGGCCCCGGCGGCGGCGTGCCACCCGGCTGCGCAACCTTTGATTTCGACGCGGATGATGACGTCGACTTCGTGGACAATGGTCAACTGCTGCTGGTCTTCACCGGATCGTAATAGAGCATTGACCGCCGTCATTGATGACGGCGATTCCAGGAATGGAGGTTCAGTAATGGTTTCTGATCCATGCATAAATAGACGAATCGGCGGCACACTCCTTTGCACGCTGATCGGTCTGGTCACCATCACAACGGCCCAGCCGGCAAGCGGCGAACCCCAGATCACCGGTCTTTCCGATTCGACTTTGCCCAGGAACGGCCGACTTCTGATTTTTGGACAGAACTTCGGCAGCGGGCAGGGCGGCGGCGAGGTGTTGATCGGCGGTCAAAGCGCGATTGCAACAATATGGACGCACACGGAGATTCACGCCTACGTTCCCAGAGATGCGCCGCTCGGATCCGTTTCGGTGCAGGTTGTCGTGTCAGGCGGATTGAGCAACGTCGCCATGCTCGACGTCCCGTCCCGGCGCGCCGGGATGGGCGAGCGGGTGCGCTGGCGCTTCCAGATGGACTCGCAGTTTGGGGGCTCGTTCGTGACCGTAGCGCCCGACGGTACGATCTACGCTTCGGACGCTTCGAAGCTCTATGCCCTGACTCCGGACGGTGATCTGCTGTGGGTCGCCTCGGCGGCGGGTGGTCGCAGACCCATCAGCATCGGTGTGGACGGGACAGTCTACACGGCAGGGAACCTGATCAAGGCGCTCAATCCCGACGGCACTTTGAAGTGGCAGTTCCCCAATCAAGCCTCCGGTTCTGAACTGCTTGCGGGTCCCAATGTCGGCCCGGACGGCAATGTCTATGCCGTGCAGGACACACTATTTGGCGGCGGGGGCGGGCTCGGCGCGTTTTCGCTCGACCCCAATGGCAACCTGCTCTGGGCGGATGAGGGGGATGCGGACACCGGGAGTACAGAGGGCAGCAACTCGGAGATCGTTTTTGGGACCGATCGGTTCTTTATGGGTATCAAGGCGACGAACCCTATCCCCACACTGTGGTCATTCGGCCTCGACGGCAATCTGCTCTGGAACGGTGGGAACCTGGACCTGGGTTCGCAGACCTTCCCGAAGTTGGACCCGTCGGGGCGGATCATCGCCCGGTGGTTCCAGACCGGGATGATGGCCATCACCCCCGACGGCGGCGTGGACTGGGAATCGCTCCACCCCCAGGGGATCAATCTTCCGCTCATGCCCGGCATCGACTCAGAAGGCGTGATCTACACCGGGCCTTACAGCGGCCTCAAACTGTGGGCGATCAATCCCGATGGTAGCACCCGATGGACCGTACCCGCTTCGTCAGGCATTCTCGACACCCTCAACGTGCCCCCCGACGGGTCAATCATCCTGGCCGGCGGCATCGACACATTCGGCCAGCCCGGCTGGGTGCGTGCCTATGACACCGCCGACGGAGCCTTCCTGTGGCAAGTCGATCTCCTCGCCGAAGGCGGGATCGAGCAGTACGTCTGTTCGCAGCAGCCGACGTTCACACCCGACAGCCAGACTGCCTACGTCACCACATGTTTCCTGGGCAACGTGGGCAGCTACGTTTACGCCATCGACCTTTCCCTCGGAGTAGATAGTGACGGCGACGGCATCCCCGACACCGGGGACAACTGTCCGGATGTGTTCAATCCCGACCAAGCCGACGGCGACGGCGATGGAATAGGTGACGCCTGCGACGATATTTCCGATTCCTGTACCGCAGCCGTCGAGCTCTGCCCGGGCACCGTGATGGGATCCAACGTTGGCGCGACCAATGATGGATCATCCAGTTGTAGCGACTTCCCGAGCTTGAACAAGGATGTATGGTACGCCTATACACCGAGCACCGACGGCGCCGTGACCGTCGACACCTGCGCCACCCCCGGACTCAACACAATCGTTTCTGTTCACACCGCGTGCCCCGGCACGATCGAGAACGAGGTGGTCTGTGACGGCACGGCTTGCGTCGGCACCTGGGGAGTGGTTTCGTTCAACGCCACCGCTGGTCAGACCTATCTGATCCGCTTGACCGGATGGTCCTTCAGCGAAGGCGATTACACATTGACCTTGTCCGGACCATCGTGCGCTCTTGGCGAGCCCGTCCCTGGCGACTTCGACGGCGATGGAGATGTGGATACGGACGACTTCAACCAGCTCGCGAGTTGTTTCACCGGTCCGGGCGGTGGCCCGATCGATCCGGGTTGCGAAGCCGGCGACCTCGACGGCGACGGCGACGTCGACTGCGACGACTGGGATCTGTTCGTCCAAGCCTGGACCGAACCCGGCTCACCGCCTCCCCTACCGCAGTGTACCGTTGCCATCCCTACCGTCTCCGAATGGGGCCTTATCGTGATGACGTTGCTTCTACTTACGGGCGGAACACTCGTACTTGGCAAGCGAACCCGGCGAGGCCGCGAGCTCGCCTGACCCACCCAGAACCGCTCGCCATGCAACGATCAAGGGGGAGTCCAGGGCGTGTGACACGGGAGAGGCATATTGCGGATACTCCACGGTGATGCCGAAATGTGTTGTGAATGTGTTGCGCAGACTCGCACTGGGGTGTTCTCGGCCAGGCTGAGCGACACAGCAAATCCGCGTTCACGATATGAAGAACCCCGGTTGCGGTGTGCAACCGGGGTTGACTACCGTCTGCGTGAGCCGAACGTCGTGGTTTCGACCGTGCCGAATCGCTGAATCCGCAAGCCCTTTGATGACAACAAGTTGGCACTGATTCTAATCAGTCCGCCGCGTCCGAGAACGGGAAAACCTCGATCGTTTTCGGACGAGTGGGTCACCAAAGGGTCAGTCAGGACAGGACTCATTGCCGCATCACCTCTTCCAAGGCGCGGCGGGCCGAGTCAATCTCCTCGTCGTGCACCTGTACGTAGTGCCGGCGCGTCGTGCGGATATCCGCATGACCGGCCAGCTCCTGCACGATGTGCAACGGCACGGCATTCGCGAGATTCGTGCAGTAACTCTTCCGCAGGACATGAAACGAACACTTGGGAACGCTCGCCTTCTCGCGAATCGCTTGGAAGTCGCGCCAAAGATTGTGACGCTTGAGCCGGTCACCTGTGCCTGGCCCTCTGGTCGTTACGAACACGTACTCTTGTCCATCGGCACCAGCGAGCTGCAAACGCGTAAGCAACGCGGCCGCCTGCTCCGGCATCGGGACGATTCGCGCGTCCCTGTCCTTCGGCATCCACGCGGCGCGCTGTGTCGAAGCGTCCTTGCGGGCAATGCAAATCCGGCTCCGCTCAAAGTCCACATCCGGCCACGTCAGATTCAGGACCTCACCCAGGCGCAGTCCGCAACAGTATCCCAGCGTGATCATGCCTTGCCAACGAAGCGATGACGCTGCATCGACGAGTTGGCGGTACTCAGGCGCCGTTATGTGGTGCCATGGTCTCTGGCCGACTTTGGCTTGGCGGATTCCGCTGAACGGATTGTCGCGAATCAACGAGCAGGTGCCGGCCTCTCGGAAGATTCGCTTGCATTCGCGAATCAACTTGTTCACCGTTGCCGCGGCCGGCTTGCGGTCGCGATAATCGCGATCACGGTACCACGCGATGAAGCACCGAGCGTCCAACGGAGTGACCGTACTAACGGTCCTTTCCTCGCCGATGAACTCCTTCAGGTAGCGCAACGCGCGCCGCTGTTCAACCCTCGTTGATTCGGCCAGGTCAGTGCGAAGGTCAAGATACATCTTCGCGAACTCCGTGAGAGTCATCGCGGACGGTTCGTCTACCTTGCCGACGCGAACGGCTGCCTGCCGAGTTTCTGCGTGCTTGATCGCCTCCTTCCTGCTCTTGAAGCTTCTGCTGTAGCGTTTCCCGTTCGATCCGAACCACCGCACCGCCCAACTGAACGGTCGCTTTCGCGGCCATTCGATCTTGGGCAATGGGTTGCCGTGTTGGTCGTTGGGAACCGCTCCGTACCATTTTCGATATACTCCGACTTTTTCAGTCGCCATGTTGCACCTCCCGGCCCACAAGGGCCTTATGCAACCACGGGCGACTGACCCAAGTAGTCAGCATAGCAGGTGTACGGCCGATTCCCAAGCGATCAGCCGTCAACCGAGTGTGATCTTCAGTGGATCAGCGCATCGACCGGTTTCAGGCATCGCATGTGTTTGGCGAGGCTCCGTTCGCTCAAACCGGCTGGTTCCGTGTGACCGCTGGCACCGGGGAGCGTGTACCGTCCGGTCATCGAGGGGATCGTCGCCGACTTGATGAACGCGGCGTTCGAGGCGAAGCGCGAAAGGAAGAAAGTCCGACTGGCCTCGTTGGAGATGCGGGCAAGGTTGATGTTGGAGCGGCGGACGGTGAAGGGGGTGAATTGAGACGACCGGGCGGCCCATGACTTCCGCCGACGCCTCCTGGGGCGTCCGCAGACCCATCCGACAGCCCTCCACGAAACCACAAACACGCCAATGACCAGCAGACCCACGAACACCGCCGCAAACCTCATCTTGTCGGTCGCGGTTCGCAGGAAGGCGCCCGGTCTGCTCGACGGAGCGCTGAACGTCGCTTCGTACGCCAGATTCCCAGTGAAACGGATGAGTCCAGTTCGCGGACGACGGGCCATCCTGACGTCATCTTTCCGAGCGCGCTGCCCGGGAGGATTGTCGCTGCGCGCGTTACTCTCTTGCCGTCGCATCTGGCGACTCCACCGCCGTCGACGCGTCCTCGCTACTCTCACGGACCGCAAGGGCGAACAGGCAGACGAGCGCGACGGGGGAGGTAAACACAAAGGACAACAGGGCGAACCCGATTCGTGACTGCCCCCGCTGCACCGCCATGGCCCCGACTGCCGACGCTCCCACACTCAGGAGAATCACGTACCAGAATGATCCCAAATCCGAAGGACCCGCCCGCCGTGCTGCCACTTCTACGACCATCGCAGCAAGCACCAACCCTGATGTCACCGCGTTTCGATTCATCATCCGCAAGACCTCAAACGCCCCAGGCGTTTCCGCACGGGCCAGTCAGGCGCCTCCTACTCGGGCCTCCGAAATCCGATCTGGAAGGCGGCGAAGTCGATCAGGTCCACATCGTCGTCGAGATCGAAGTCCTTGGCTTCACAACCCGCAGCGCCACCCCCGGCGCCCGTTACGCACGTCTGGAAAGCGTCATAGTCGACTAGATCCACCGCACCGTTACCGTCGAAGTCGCCGAAGCGCACCGTGGTCGTGGCGTCGGGGATGATGACCGTGTCGTCCTCCGGGTCGGTCGGCGGCAGTTCGACATGGCCCACGTGGTCGCGGGCCACGCTGTAGAAGCTATACGTGTGGCCGACTGCGGCACCTGTGAACGTGTTGCACTCGTCCCCGGTCGTAAGCCACGTCGTGTACGGGCCGTCGTTGTCCGAGAAGTGGACGGAGTAGCTTTCAATGCCACACCCGCCCGCGTCGTCCTCACCCGACCAGCACACATCGAAGCTGGCGTGGTTCACCTCCGCCGGAAGCGCTTCCACGTTTGATGTCGGGGCCGCCGCGTCGATGGTGTTGAGCACCTCGGGTGTCTCCATCGGCGCATTCCAGTCGAAGACGATCTCAGCGATGTTCGTGATGGCGGTTCCTGTCGGAAGGTCCGGCATCGGTCGAACTGAGTATGTCAGATACCCTTCGCCTGGGTGGATCAAACGCGGGGGATCATCCGGGTCGGCTGGGTCGGGATAGAAGATGTCCTCCTGGTTGGGCGGCAGGAAGCCAGCGAACGGATCCTCGGGGAAGTAGCCTGTATTCACGTCCGCACACCGCAAGCTCCAGGTGATGATCCCGGTGTCGGCGTCGATATCCGCTTCGATGTCCACAACGAGTGGCACGAGTGGGTCACCGGCGTCGTCATACTGCACCCAGCAGCCCTCGACCTCGTCCCACGTCCAGCCGGCGATCTCAACTTGACCGTCGTAATGGCTAAGCCCGTCCGGCACTTCGATTGCGATTCCGGCGAACCCGATCTCGTCGAGCGCGAGTGTAGCCCAGTCAAGATCGCCGCTGAGTCGGTCCGTCACGTTCACCTTTAGCGCTGCCGCTGTTGCAGCAGGCAAATTCTCGAAGCGAATCGTGTACGGTATGGCGTACTCGGGCGGCACAAACCCATTCTCGCCCCAGCCGCTGGGACTTAGTTTGTCGTTTGGGTCCTGGGGAAAGATGAGCTGAAAGACGTGCTCTACGCAGTCGGCAACCCTGTTAGGATAATATGCGCAAGCGTCTGCAGAGACGTGACACATCAGTACGTCCTCTGCCGACATGCCCCAAGCCGCCAGTTCATCGCAAATGCGATGGGTCCACGCGGTAAAGTCTCGCATAACCTCCAAGAGGTTCACAGGTGAGTCCCACAGGACGTTCCAGAAAGTATGCCCAAGCCTCTTTCTCCACGATGAGCACCTGTTGGCGCTGCCCGAACCTCTGTTCGCGAAGGACCTCTCACCATTCCGCATGAGTCCTTCCATCGCGGTCCCCACAAAGTAATCTCGCCATATCGATGGGTCTGCCAGGAGACCCTCTAGACGAGCCCACACATCAGGATCACTTTGAATCTGCGCGACGGAATCGTCCGCAGGCGGATCGGAGAGTAGCCAAGAACGCATTGCATCGGCTTCTGGCTCAAGAGACGTCCGTATCAGCTGGTCGGAGAATGCTATCATATCTATGGACAGTCTCGAAGGTGTTGCCGGCGCATCGCCGAAAACGGTTATCGTGAACTCGACGTTTCCACCGGAAGACGGCGGCGTCACCGGGTAATCTCGCCAGAGCAATGGATAGTGCAATCGCCCGTCCAGTTCGACCATGGGATCGACTAGGTCCCAGTCAATTCCATCGATGGACGGAGGATCTGTGAGCGGCGGTTCGTCAATAACGATCCGGGTTGCAAGAACGCCGTTGCTGTGCACGGCGGGGAGACTGATGTCTATGAACAAGTAGGGGATGTCGACATTCCCGTTGTTGTCGATGTTCAGCCTGTAGCTGGCTGGCTGGCCCGGTCGGATTCGCCTGGGGCCCCGGAGGTCGACAGCAACGTCTAACTCAATGCCTTCCTCTATGCCAAACCCTTCCTCCAGCAAAACCTCATCACCTCCCGGATTCGTCAGCCGCAGGCCACACCCGGTCACAGGCTGACCGTCGAGGTTGAACGTGGCCGCGATTGCGCTAAAATCATAGTAGTATGTCACGTCCGGTAAAATCTCACCGCCGCCGTACGGGCGTAGCGCGACCTGTACGTCGGGATGGAAGCCGGATCCGGTGAACGTCACGGTCACGCGGCCAGTGTTTCCGCCACGATCTGGCGTGACGCGGGTCAACCCAAGCGGCAGATACTCTGCCCGGAGGTCGAAGTCGACGGTGCCGTCCGGCGGGAGTTGATTGGCGTAGGCGAGGATGTAGTACGTGCCGGCCTCGGTGCCGGGGATTCGGGCGGTCTGGTCGGGCGTTTCTGCCGTGTCGAATAGCTGCGGATGCCTCGCGTCGAAGACGGAACGGCTGGGGACGGCGTCCTTGCGGATGTACAGCTCGTAGAAGCCTTGTTCGGATGCTACGTCGAGCGTGACCAGCAGGTCTTCACCGGCGACGGCCTCCAGCTTCCAGTACAGAGCGCGGCGCTGATCGGTGAACGTGCCGGGCACGGGGCACGGGTTCTGGGCCGGACAGACGGTCAGCTCGGGCAGGGTCATGTCGATCGGCGTAGCCATCGTGTTGTCGACCTTGCCGGAATCTTCGAGCACGGCGTCGGTGGCGTCGGTGCGGACCAGGATGTACCAGGGCCCGGGAAACACCCCGGGCAGGGTCACGTCGAGCGACTGTTCGTATTCGTCCTCGCCAGCGGCGGCGCCGTCGTTGGGTGCCAGCGTGCCGATGTGGTTCAGAGTGGCCAGGCGCCGATCGTTGATGTCCCACTGCTCGTCGATCGACAGGTAGACGGCGTCGGTCCACATTCCCGTGATCGGCTGGTCGAGCTGGTTCTGTACGGTCCACGAAACGGTGACGGCATCTCCCGGCATGCCGCCGGCTGGCCCCGACACATTCGTGACCGCCAGATCGCCGATGATTTTGGCGTCAGACTGGTTCAGCATGATCCCGACACCTAAGGGGTTGTTCCCGATGTTGGCGATATCAGGCCGGCCATCGTTGTTGAAGTCGGCCACCGTCATTGTGAACTGTGGGTAATTGCCATACGTGCTGCTAAATCGCTCGTGGACAAGCTCGCCGTCGGCCGTGCCGAACCAAATGTGTTGAGCGAAGTACCCGGCAGCGACCAGGTCGGGAATCGTGTCGCGATCGAAATCCTCAACGGCCAGATCTCCCAGTGCGTCAACGGGGCTATCAAGCCGGGCAGGTTCCTCGAATCCTCCGCCCTTTCGGGCGTAGAGCTGTACGACGGCATCACCCGAGGTTGCGAACAGGTCGATCAAACCATCGTTGTTGAGATCCCCGGCTCCGATGGCTATGCCGGTGGAGTACGGCGGTTCCAGAGCCGGTGATAGATCGTGCTGCTCAAGATTGCCGAATGTCCGGTCCGCCTGCGCGTACAGCACGGATACTGATCTTCCGGAACTGATCGTTGCCAGATCGGGCAGGCCGTCGTAGTTCAGATCGGCCGAGACGATATCCACCGCGCCCGGGCCAACCGCGTATGTCTCCGGGTTGTCTTTGTCGAGGGTCCCCCCAGGCTCGCCGTGGATGACGACAACATCCATTCCGACAAGAAAGGCGATGTCCAATCGTGCGTCGTCGTTGAAGTAGCCCGTCACAATTCTCGTGGGATTGCCGGTGAGGGGTGGATCAAGAAACTCACGATAGGGGTAGGACGGTTCAGCGGCCCCGACGCTGTGCCATATGGTAAGACTATTGTTCCCCGCGTTCGTGACGACGAGGTCCAACTCGTCATCGTTGTCGAAGTGACCGACGGCCACGTCTTTGGGCGATAGGCCGACGGGGAGATCGCCCGCGCGAAGCTCGAGTGCTCCGTCTCCGGTGCCCCACAGTATCCTTATGTCGTTGTCGTCGCCGTTCACAACGCACAGGTCCACGGAACCGTCCGCATCAAAGTCACCAGCGGCAAGTGCGATCGAGTTATTGCCAAGCAGTGGATAGTCGTGACCGGTGGCGATAAGCCCGCGTGGGCGGGACCGGAGAATCGATAGTAGCCAGTGGTGTTCTCCGAAGATCAACTCCGCCCGCCCGTCGCGGTCGAGATCGACCACATCCATCGATTTGGTGAAGGAGCCGGTGCGAAACGGAACCGGGTCGCTGAAGCCGACCGACCCCTGACTGTACAGCACGGCACCCGGAAAGGCGTCCCAGTCGATCGCGGCCAAGTCTGAGCGGCCGTCGCCGTCGATGTCGCCTGCCGCCACGCGCTCCGTGACAACACCGGCCTCAACGGATCGGTAGTTATCAAAGTAGTCCGCCTCGTTCCCGTTCCCGTAGTAGACGTACAAGGAAGTGTACAGCTCTGATTCGATGACAGCCCCGTGGGCGATGTCGAGAAGGCCGTCCGCGTTGAAATCGGCGAGAGCGAGCTGGCCACCCAAGCCCGGATGTGGACGGTGTACTGATCGATCGAAGCCCACGGACTGCTCCTGCGAACCGTAGTAGACGGCTACCTCGTTGGCCGCGCAGACGACGAGGTCACATCGGCCGTCGCCATCGAGGTCGTCGGATGCCAAGTCCTTTATGGAACTTGCCTGAATCTGAAAGGGGTCGGCGAACCAGCCGCCGGGACGGCCATAACGCACATAGGCAGTTTGACCGTTGTAACCAGCGTGTGCGATGTCCACCAGTCCGTCACCATCGAAGTCCCCGGTAGTGACCGTGTATGCCGGGAAATCAAGATACGTCTGGTCGATGGCAAAGCGGTAATCCGGCGGACCAAGGTTGCGCAGGATCATCAACATGTTGTCGTTTTTTCTTCCGCCAACGGCGATATCGGGCAGACCGTCTCCGTCGGGAATCAGGTCTCCCACGGCCAAGTGGGACGTGGTCTCGAACAGATGGTCAAGCAAGTAGTGAGGGTAGTCCGGGTCCTCAGCGAGCAACCCGTCCGGTTGCCCCCACAGGATCTTGAGAGTGCGTGTAGGGTTGTATATGTTGGCGTACAGCCCAAGTGCCGCCACGTCGATCAGCCCATCTGCGTTGAAGTCGGCGTGCGCGAGGTCCGTGGCGATTTCGACGTAGTCGGGGGCAAGCCCCGGCAGGTAGATGGCCCGCCCCGGAAAGACAGAACGCCCGTCGTCGGCCAGCGTCGTGCCCGCTGCGGCGATCGATAACAGAATGCCATACACTGTTCGGTTCATAAGTCACCTCCGAAGTTGTGCGTAGTCTCGAATTCGTCTGCCCTGTTTCCGGTTCGCCGACGCGGGACCGTGCAGGACCTTACCTTCCTGAGGAATTGCGAGATGCGGGCACAACAACCTCAAAGAAAAATCGCCCTTTCGAAGAAAAGTTCAGGCCGTGACCATTTTGGCCAACGAACGTGGTGCCGACCGCTTGTGGGATACCCCGTCAGGAGGCGGCACATAAAGCCGTACTGTAGCGGCGGGGTGCATGAAGTGATTTGGTTCAGTATGATGAGTATTCGTTTGCCAGTGATGATTTTGAAGGGACTCGCGCTGTGGTGGCCAAAAACGAGACAAGCGAGCTGTTGAAAAAGGTGACCAGGGGAAGTGGTACGGCGGCTGAACGTCTGTTTCCGCTGGTCTACGAGGAGCTTCGTGGCCTTGCGGAGGGCCTGTTTCGCTCGGAACGCGGCTGCCACACGTTGCAGCCCACGGCCTTGGTCAACGAAGCGTACGTCAAACTGGTCGGCGGAGAAGGCG
>JAJDDR010000003.1 GCA_029260255.1 Phycisphaerae bacterium | reverse complement strand
GAGTCGTGAATCCGCCTACGCACCCAGTGACCTGCGCGTCTACGACGAGATGGGCAAGACGGGCGAGGAGATCATCCCCTTTTACGACTACCTCGTGATTCACAAGGACCTCTACGCCGTTTACGGGGGGTTTGTGACGTGGACTTATGAGGGGTTGGGGATATTCAGTTTTACGAACGAACTGTGGTCGAGCAAACAGTATTTCGGGGCGCAGGAAAGAACGCCGCACCAGAAGCGCAGAACGCAACGATTCAAGTTCGAAGACCTCCTCGAGTTCGGCGGCACCTACACGGAACTCAAGCCGTATGACCACCCGGTGTACGGAGAGATCGAGATCGGCGGGTTCACGCAGTACGCATCGCGCGTGCCGCCGACCTTCATGCTCGAAGAACTCTGCCATCGGAACACCGCGTTCACCCTCTATCATGCGGACCAGATGCCGAAACTCGAGTTCATCGCAACTGATGTCCAACCCCTCGACGCCGGCACGTGGCGGGTTACGGTCGAAATCAAGAACACACGGCATATTCCGACAATCAGTGCCCGGGCGGCCGATAAGAGAATCGGTGCGCGCGACTCGATCACACTGTCCGCCGCGAGAGGATCGGACGTCGCAGTGCTCACTTCCGGGAAGTTGAGTGATCGGTACCAAGCTCCCGATACGCCCACGGAACACAATCCCGCCCGTATTTGGAATGACAGCGGCTTTGGTGGACATCAGACGTTGATGTTCCGTTGGGCTGTGGCGGGCAGCGGAACGGCGGAAGTGGTCTATCGAAGTGACAAGGCGTCGGACGCCTCCATTTCGATTCCACTGACAATTCCATAGGGTCGCACTGCGCACGGCGCGACGGTCGGAAAAATGTTGCGTGTATGGTACATCCTTGCGCTGGTCTGCCTCGCTCCGGCTGCGGGCGACCTGGTCATCAACGAGATTGACGTGGACCAGATCGGCACGGACCGTGTGGAGTTCATCGAGGTATACAACGCCGGCGCAACCGCGGTGGCTTTTTCTGCCGAGCCGCACGTGTTGGTGTTCTTCAATGGCGGCGACGAGACACCCCCAGTCTTCGACGGCTCGTACCGCGCCGTCGATCTCGCGGGCGTGGTCGAGCCGGGCAGCTTTCTCGTCGTCGGAGTCTCGCAAACGCCGCTTGTCGACATCCTTATCCCGGGTGGCGAAGCGAACCTCGTTCAAAACGGCACGGACGCGGTCGCGCTCTATCGTGGGTCGACATTGGACTGGATCGCGCAGGCCCCGCCCACGACGGCGCAGTTGGTCGACGCACTGGTTTACCACACCGATGACGAGGACGATCTCGTACTTCGGCAGTCGTTGGGTGTGACAGAGCGCTACGACGAGTGGAACGGGCAGGGAAGCGTCGGCGTGGTGTTCTCGATAGCGCGCGATCCCGACGGTGGTACCTTCCACACGGGCGCTACGCCGACGCCCGGCCGATCCAATGATGCGGATCCTCCCGTCTTCGCGATTGCGGATGCCACGCTGCTGCAATGCGACGCGACGGAACCGGCGGCCGTCACGCTGCGCGGCGAAGGAGGCCTCGGTGCATTGACGTTTCGTGTCCTCTCGCTGCCCGTAGAAGGAACCCTGTTCGACGATCAGACGCCCATCACCGGTGCCGGTACGACAGCGCTTCCGCACACCATCGACGGTGAACCGTCGTACCTGCCCGCCGGCGGTTACAACGGCGTGGAGCGATTCGAGTTCGATGTCGTCGACGCGCTCGGGCGCACCTCCGAGCCGGCGATTCAGGAACTCGTCGTGCAACTCGGCGGGGTCGTGATTACCGAGATCATGCACTCGCCGGGCACCTTCAGCATGCCTCAGGATCAGCGCGTCTACGAGTACGTCGAGGTGTTCAACTACTCGAATACCGACATTGCGCTGACACGTCTTGACACCAGCCTCAGCGACTCGGTTGACACAACCGACAATCTGCTTATCGACGGCGTCCCACCGACCATCCCCGCCCGGACCATGCGAATCATCGCGCCCGGGGGGCTGTCGCCCGCGTCGAACGAGCAATTCACGTGTGAGTGGGGCTTGGAGGAAAGCGACATCATACGCGTCCCCCACGAGCGTTACGAGAACATGTTTGTGGGGTCCAGGCTGCTCTTGTACGGCGCCGAGGGCGTGCTTCTCGATGCGGTAAACCTCGCGCCGGAAGATTTTTGGTGGTTCATTCCCGCGGCGTCGCAGAGCGTCAAGGAGGCGTTCCTCGAAATGTTCGGCGTCCAACTCGACGCGGCCGGCAACGACATCCTCGCGTTGTGGCCTTACACGGGGCTGGGCAACATGCTCGGTTTCCGCATCTCCTACAGCGGCATCGGCCAGGGAAGTCCGGGGTTCATACCGGCGGACTACAACGAGGACTTCACCCCTCTGCCGGAATGCGTCGCACCACCACTGGGGGCATGCTGTCTTCCCAATGGACAGTGTGCGGCGACTTCACTGACTGAGTGCGACGCGCGCGGCGGCGCGTACCTCGGCGACCACATGCTGTGTGATCCGCCCGCCGTCTGCCCCGAGCCGCCCATGGGCGCTTGCTGCACGCCGCCCGGAGACTGTTGGTTCATCGATGCAGATACGTGTTCATCCGCTGCGGGCACCTACGATCCCGATGCGGAAGTCTGTGATCTCGTCGACTGCCCGGTCGATCTGCAAGTGGTTATCAACGAACTCGACTACACCCAACAGGGCATCGATACTTCCGAGTACATGGAGCTGTACGGACGGGCGGGGCTGTCGCTGTTCGGATACAGGATCGTTCTGTACAACGGCGCCCCGCAACACCAGGCGCCATACCGCAGTATCGACGTCGCCGGGTTCATTCCGGACGACGGCTTCTTCGTCATCGGATCGCCTGACGTCGCGAACGTCGACCAATCCGCGTTTACGGTCGACGGCATCCAGGACGGTTCGCCCGATGGCATCGCCCTGATCGATTCGCTTGGAGTCGTAATCGAGGCCATCGCGTACGGCGGCTCGTTCATCGCGGCGGACGGTCCCGCCGCGGGCGTCCTGTTCGAGGATGTGGGTGTCGAAGACGCGAGCGCCACGGGCGAATCCGAGGAAGTCGCGCTGCAGCGCATTCCCAACGGCACCGGTCCTTGGCGCGTGACGACCGATGGCGGCTTGGGTCCCGACGGCACGCCCGGAACGTTGAACGTCGTCCCGCTGCCCGCACCGCACGGAGCGTGCTGCCTACCCGACGGTTTCTGCCTTGAAGCTCTGGAAGCAGTCTTGTGTGTTGGGGCGAGTGGCACGTACGGAGGCGACGCGTCTCTGTGTACGGGAGACTGTCCGATCCTGATCGGTGCATGCTGCCTGCCGAACGGAAACTGCACAGCTCACGCGCAATCGGACTGCGACATCGAGGGCGGAGCATTCGCCGGCGTGGGCGTGCAGTGTTCCGCGGCACCTCCCTGCTTGACGCCACTGACCGGCGCCTGCTGCCTGTCCGGCGGAGGGTGCATCATCGAGGATCTGTACGATTGCACTACCCTGTCGGGCGACTACCGAGGTCACGGATCGAACTGCGCGGCCGCGAACTGCGGCGTCCCACGCGCCCTGGGCATCAACGAGATCTATCGCAACGATGAGAGTATCGATGATCTCGAGTTCATCGAGTTGTTCGGACCCGGCGGGGCGAGCCTCGAAGGGCACGCCGTCGTGGTAATCGAGGGTGACTACTCCGCCGCGGGCCAGCAGGGAAGAATCGACAAGGTCTGGCCGCTCGGCGCGTTCAGCATCCCTGGCGACGGGAGGTTCGTGATTGGTGACGACGCGGTGCATGACGTCGACTTTCCGGTGGGAAGCATCAACCAACTGGAGAACGGAACGGCCACTATTCTGTTGATCGAAGACTTCGACGTAACCAATTACCCGGCCGGCTACGACATCGACGAAGACAACGACGGCGAAGCCGATGCGGGCGTTGCGTTGGGGCTCGTTGTCGATGGTCTCGCCTTCGTCGACTCCGGCATTGACGCTGAACCGCCGGCCGTCGATCGAACCTACTTCGACACCGTCATTGTGGGCCCGCAGGGTGCCGAGGCACCGGCGGGCGTCGCGCGCCGAACCGATGGCCTGAACACGGGATCGCCGACTGACTTCTGCACGCTGAGCGAATCGGGCGACGGCAGCGACGGCGACGCCGTTCCCACGCCCGGAGCGGTCAACACATGTGCAACGTGCGCCATTCCCGGTGACGGAAACGCCGACGCCATCGTCGACCTGCTGGACTTCCATTATCTGCAATCCTGCTTCACCGGATCGATCACCCCAGGCGCGCCACCCGTCTACCCGACGGGGTGCCGGTGCTTCGATCTCGACATCGACGGTGACATCGATTTGGCCGACTACTCAACGTTTCACCAAATGACCAACTCGGGCGCGGACTGACAGCCGCCATCTGGCGCGTTCACGTCCACATCTGCGTGCGATGTTAAGATCGAGGAACCCTCATGTTTGTGCCGTATTCATAATCTGGCGATCCGTGCGAATATAGGCAACCGAAAACCGCTACCCCGAGACGGCGCTTCAAGTCCGCCGCGGCCACGGACCGACGATTACCATGAGTTGGCAAGTGGAGGCTTCGGGTAAGTTACACCGTCACCCGCGATCATCATGCAACGAACCAAGACAGAAATGATACAACCAACCGCCGGCGGCATGAGCAGTATCGATGCCCGCGTCATGCAGCTTCAGGGCGAGCTTGCGCAGATGCACCAGCAGGTGCGTCACGCTCAGAAGCTCGCGTCGCTCGGGACTGCGGCCGCGATGCTTGCGCACGAGTTTAACAACATCATGACGCCGATCGTCGGTTACGCGCAATACGCCCTCTCGTCGAAGGACTCCGCGCTCATGACCAAGGCGTTGGAGACAACGCTCCGACAGACGGAAACGGCGCTCGGCATGTCGGAACGAATACTCGGCTTGGCGCGGGACGAACCTGTGTCGTTCGCGTCCGTGCCACTGCGCGAGGTTGTCGATGGCGCCGTCGCATGCCTGTGCCGCGACCTGACCAAGGACGGAATCACGCTGTCGCTGAATGTGGCGAGCGAGACGAAAGTGCGCGCCGACGCGCGGCAGCTCCGGCAAGTCTTCTTCAACTTGTTGCTCAACGCGCGCGACGCAATCGAGGGTCGAAGCGGGAGAATCACGATCGACGCCGCCGAATCCGACGAAGGTGCGGTTCGGATTACGTTCTGTGACACCGGCTGCGGAATCCCGCGTGAAAGGCTGAGTTCCGTTTTCAACACGTTCGTAACCAGCAAGGCAGCACGCAACGGCAACGGCATGGGTGGCACCGGTTTGGGGCTGGCCATCTGTCGCGAGATTATTGAAGAGCACGGCGGTAGCATCGGCGTCCAAAGTAGCCTCGGCGAGGGCACCACGTTCACCATCATCCTCGCTTCGCCCGCCTGACGACAAATCACTTGCCCCGACGACGGCTGATTCGCTACACTGGTGGTCGGCAAGCCTCCACGGACCACCGGCGGGATGACATGCTCTTGAGAATGGACCGAAGCCGCAGGCGAGCATTCACGCTCGTCGAGCTTCTCGTAGTGATCGCAACGGTTGCGCTGTTGCTGTCGATTCTCGTGCCCGCGCTCAAGAAAGCACGCGAAAACGCCCGGCGAACCGTGTGCCTCGGTCACCTGTACGGCATCAACCGCGCTTGGGAGATCTACAGCAGCGATCATCGCTACCCGCCACCGCTGGCCCACTACAGCACCGCAACGACACAGGCTCCCGAAGGCATCGACATCAACTTCCGAAAGATCAACGGCGTGTTCGTCCGCATGGACGTGAGCGGCTTCGGTCCGGACACTTTTGACACGCTCAACACCGGCGGCCAGCAGTGGCTGACCATCTACCACCGCAACAAGCTGTTTCACTGGAGCATGCCGGAGCGGCAAGGCGCGTGGCGGAACTTCGGGCTCCTGTGGGAGGCGGGCGTCGTTCGGAACCCGGAGGTCTTCTTCTGCCCCAGCGAGCGCGATCCGGACCTGTCGTGGGAAACCCCGCACAACCCCTGGCCTCCGGTTCCGGAAACCGCGGGGCAGCCCGACAATCCGAACGTCGCCAACCACACCGAGTCCAGCTTCGAGCGCCGCGCCGCCATGACCGGCGTGCTCTGGGACCGCATCGACAGCGGCGTGGCCATCGCCGGCGATGTACTTTGGCCGGAGAACATCAAGCAACGCCACCGCGACGGCGTGAACGTGTCGTTCCGTGACGGCCACGCGTCGTTCGTCAAGAGCGAGAGGTTGCTGACCTGGTGGAACAATTCCGACGCGTGGTTTCGATCGGAGAGCCGGCACAAGTTCCTGGAGACCAGCCACTGGCTCGACCTCCAGTCCCGGCGGTGACGGGCGTCAGCGCTGTCGGACGCGTTCGATGATCTCCGGAGGTGCGCCGATGTCGGCCACATGAACACGGCCGACGAACCGGCGCGCGGCGTTGCTCCGAAACCCGACCTTGTCCGCCACGAACGTCACGGTCGCGTCCGCGACGATCGTCGCATTGGACGACTCGCCGGTGTCGCAATCCAATCCCGAAGGCACATCGATCGCCACGACGCTTCGCTTCTGGGCGGAGTTGACACGTTCGATGACGTGCGCCATCTCTTCGCGCACCTGCCCGGAAAAACCGGTGCCCAGCAGAGCATCCACCACAACATCATCGGCGGAGACGTCCGTCGCACCCGGCGCGACGATTGAGATGCCCATAGCCTCACATATGCGGTGATTCGCGGCGGCGTCGGGAGTGAGCCGGGCCTTCTCGCCGGCCAACGCGATCCGAACGTCGACGCCGGAGTTCACCAGATGACGCGCGATCACGAAGCCGTCGCCGCCGTTGTTGCCCGTCCCGCAGAACACGACCACCACCGGCGTCGGCGCGTTTCCTTTCGTTCGCGTCAGCTCATCGAGAATCACGCAAGCGGCATTCCGCCCCGCGTTCTCCATCAGAACCAGACCGCTGATCCCGTACTCCTCGATGGCGATGCGGTCGACCTGCCGCACTTGCTCGCGTGTTAGCGCCGTGCTCATGGACACTGATTCTACTCGACCCCGCACGCTCCCGTAAGCACCCGACCGCCACGCTGGTGCATCCCAAGGAAGTTGGCGATTCTCGCGCGCGGCGGATCACAACGGTTGAATTCGCACGTCGCGAGCGGCTCCTGTCATTCCGAGCGCAGCGAGGAATCTGGCTGGAAGGACATTTCGGCTAGATTCCTCGCTGCGCTCGGAATGACAACGATGCGGAACGCCGTTCACGGCGAGCCACGCACCTACCATTGCCACCCAGAACGGGGTGTGGCCCTGCCCCGCTGGCACGCGACCGGTAAGCCGCTATGCTTCATCAGCAATGGACATTCTCCTCACCAACGACGACGGTATTCTCGCTCCCGGGTTGAACGCCATGTACCGCGTCCTGACCGAGCTCGGTTCCGTCACGGTGGCCGCGCCGGACTCCGTGCAATCCGCCATGGGCCACGCCATTACCGTCGGCGAAGCGATCGACGTCCGCCGAATCCACGTACACAACAGTTTCCACGGCTGGAGCGTCAACGGACGCCCTGCGGATTGCGTCAAGATCGCCGTCCGCGAGTTGGTCGAATCGAAGCCCGACCTCGTGGTCGCGGGCATCAACGACGGCGCCAACGTCAGCATCAACGTGCTCTATTCGGGCACGGTAGCCGCCGCGGCGGAAGGCGCGCTGCTGGGTTTCCCGGCCGTCGCAGTGTCGCTCGAACGTGGGGCCGAGCCGGACTTCGATCGCGCCGCGCGTATCACGCTGGACGTCATCCAGACGCTTCTTACCAACGGCTTGACGCCCGGGCGGCTCGTCAATGTCAACATCCCCGATCTGACGCCCGGCATGCCCAAGGGGATCCGCGTCGCCCGGCAAGCCCTGGAGATCATGGAAGATCGGTACGAGCGGCACGATCAGCCGGGCGGCGTGCGGCAGTACACGTTGTCGGGCGGTTTCTCCGATCACGCCGGCGTCGCCGAGACCGATCTCCACGCCCTGCGCGAGGGATTCGTCGTCGTCACCCCGCTGCACGTCGACCTGACCGAGCACGCGCGTCTCGCCTCTTTCGACGCGATTGATTGGCCTGACACCGGTCGACATTGTTGAAACTCGCAAGCTCCGCGGGGCACGATATAATCACACGCCGTCTGCGGGATTGCATTGAACAAAAGGAGCTGGACGTGAGCGAACCCAAACGCGGAACGAAGCCGATCGTCATCGAAGAAACGCCGGGCAAGAAGGCGTACTGCCAGTGCGGATTGTCGGACAACATGCCCCACTGCGACGGCGCCCATTCCAGAGAGGGCACCGGCCTGTCGCCGGTGGTCGTGGAGGTCGCGGAGGCGGGCAAGAAGGCCGTCTGCCAATGCGACCACAGCGCCGACCTGCCATGGTGCGACGGTTCGCACAAAGGGCTGAACGTCTGACGGCCCGCACCCCCTGCTGAAGGAACCTGCACGTTGCTGAACATCGCCGTCACGGTCTGGTGGCTCGTCTTTTTCAGCGCGTTGGGGTTGTGTCTCGGCAGCTTTCTGAACGTCGTCATCTATCGCCTGCCGATGGGGTTGGCCCTCAGCAGCCCGGTCTGGTCGTTCTGCCCGAATTGTCAGAACCGGATCGCGTGGTACGACAACCTCCCGGTACTCAGCTACTTCCGCCTACGCGGGCGATGCCGCAACTGCTGGCAACCGATCTCGCCGCGCTACCCGCTCGTCGAACTGATGACGGCCATCCTCGTCATTCTCCTGCTCGATCGGTTCTTCATCGGCGCGGCGCAGAGCACGTGGGACTACGTCGACCTCAACTGGAAGCTCGGTGACGATTGGCCGGCGTACCTCGCACACGTCATCCTCTTTTCCAGCCTGATGGCGATGTCGGCGATCGACATTCAGTTCTACTGGGTTGACATTCGCTTTACCCATTTCGCGGCCGCCGCCGGCGTACTGCTGCATGCGGTCTGGTCGCCGACCGAGAGCCACGCGTGGATCACCCCTCCCCACGGCACGGCCATCGCAACGACTTCAGCATTCGCGGGATTCGCCCTGGTGTGGATCGTCCTGCAGTTCACGACGCACCATCCTCCCGAAACGGAAATCGCCGACGGACCACCGGATGAAACAAACACCACCAAGCAGAAGCCGGCAGCTCGGCTTGCCCTGTGGCTGACCGGTGCCCTCTTTTTGGCTTTGCTCTTTTTTGCCGGCGCCGAGGAAGTCGGCGCGAACCCGGTACCGTACGCTCTGCGCGCCGGCGCCGTGCTACTATTCTTCTTCCTGATCATCGTCTACGAGGCCTCACACGTCCGAGACGCCGACACCGAAATCGTCGAGGCCATCGAGTCCGAAGCGCCGGCCGCAAGACGCATGACACTCGTGGAACTCGCCACGCTGTTGCCCGGGGTCTTCGCGGGATGCGGCGTCCTCTGGTGGGCGTACACCAGCCAGCCCGCAGCCGAAGGGTGGTCCTGCGTGATGCAATGGAAACCGTGGGGCGAGACCTGGCAGCCGATCCAGGGAATCGTCACGGCAATCAACGGCTACGTCATCGCGGCGGGCATCGGCTGGGCGATCCGAATCGTCGCCAACCTCGTATACGGCAAAGAAGCATTCGCAACCGGCGACATTCACATGATGGCGGCGGCGGGCTGCGTCATCGGCTGGCAGATGGTGCTGCTGGGGTTCGTGCTGGCATGCTTTCTCGCGGTTGTCGCCTGGGTCGCGCTGCTACCGTTCAAAAAGACGCGCGCCATTCCGCTCGGACCGTGGCTTTGGATCGGATTCCTGACGGCCGTCGTCTATCGCGAGCAACTCACGCAAACTACGATGATCCAGAATGTTGTGTCCCTGTGGGACCTGTTGTTTTTCAACATCTCACAGCACCCGCTCTTTGCAGGTCCGTCATGAGTCTTGTGATGCGCCAACTTAAGCTCTATGCTAGGCTTACGCTCCTTGTCGCCTTGGCGTTGGTCGTCGCGACCGTTGTCACCAAGAACTGGAACAACCGCGTCACCGTTTGGTTCTTCGGCACCTACGAATCGATCAACGTGCTCTGGCTCATGCTGTGCACCGCGGCGGCGGCCATCGTAGCATGGTGGATCCTGAGCATGACGCGTACCGTTTGGCGTGACTTGCGTGAGATGTTCCGGATGTCCGAGACTGAGCGAACACAGAAGGTGCTGCAGAAGCGCGCCGACGAACTGACGGAGATGGAAAAGCGAATCGACAGGAAACTGAAAAACGCGATCGAAGATGACGACGCTGAGTCCGATTGAAACGCCGTCATCACCGGGTGAAATGGGATCAGCTTCAAGAAGGAAGGACGGGTGGAACATGTCGGGTAGGTTTTTGACGATAGCATGGGCCATCGTGCTGGGTATGTTGCCGGTGTTTCTCGGCTGCAACAACGAATTGAAGGCCAAGGACGCTCACATCGCACTCATCGAAGACGCCAACCAGCAGTTGACCGACGACCTCGCCGCGGCGCGCCGCGAGAGCGACGCCGAACGCAACGAGAACGACGCCTTGCGTCGTGAGCGCGACGGTCTGAACGGCCAGGTCCTCGCGTTCCAAGGCCAGGTTTCCCTACTGAATGAACAGATCAACAGCCGCCCCGAACCCGTCGCGGCCGATGGATGGCAGGCCGTTCCCGGCGGCGCCATGATCGCCATCGAGGGGAGCGTCCTCTTCGCTTCGGGAAAGCAATCGCTGAGGGATTCCGGAAAGGGCACACTCAGCGCGATCGCCGGCACGATCCAGAGCAGCTACGCCGACAAGGACATCCTGGTCTTCGGACACACCGACGATCAACCGATCAAAAAGAGCGGATGGAAGGACAACTACGAGCTCAGCGCCCAGCGCGCCCTATCCGTGGTCCGCTTTCTTCGCGACCGCGGCATTACCCCGGGCAGGCTCGTCGCATGCGGCGCCGGCGAGCACCGCCCGCGTGTCGCCAACAGCAACGAAGCCAACCGAGCGAAGAACCGCCGCGTCGAGATTTTCGCCATCGATCCAACCGGGCGATAGGCCCGTCCGGGAAGCGCCGACGCCAGCAGCCTGTGGCAAGAGTGTGGCACCGGTTTTCAACCGGTGGAATCGAGGCGAAAAAACCGGTTCTCATCCCCGTTGCCGAGTTTCACCACGGACGGCTAGGCGATGTCGGACTCGCCCAGTGCGCGAAGGTACCTGTAGTCGAAGATGCCCGCGTCGTGCCCGTCCGACCAGAAGAACTGAACCGCGTACGTACCCACCAACCGGACATCGGCCAGGGTGACCGCGGTGGACGGGTCTTGCTTGAGAATCGGCAGCAACTCGCGCGACTGCTTGCCGCGGTCCTCGCGGCAGGTGGCACACGGACAGCCCTTTCGGAGCTTCGACGCGGGATACACGCTCTCGCGACCGTCGCGCCACGTCACGCGCAGTTCCTGTTCGGCGCGCTTCAGCGACAGCGCGTCGGGCGTAACCTGATCCGGCGAAAACCTCGTCCGGTACGCGGATGATGCCAAGTCGTCGTTCATTCTCCGGAACCCCTAACGCACATAAAGCCTCCGATCAAACTGAGCGGGGCGTTCGGCTTTGAAAAATCGATACACGCTCACGTCGACGGGGGCATCCCGCGCCACGTCCCGGAGAAGCACACCGACAGCCTTGACCGGCCAGGCGCGGTACCGGCCCAGCGTGGCCAGCAGATCCCCCTCCTTGATGCCCTCACGCGCCGCCGGACCGTTGGGATCGACCTTCGAGATAACCAGCCCTGCGTCTCCGCGCAGGCGGAATCGCACCGCCGCGGCGCGCGAGAGCGGCTCCAACTGCATCCCCAGTTTTCGCCACGCCAGTTCGCAGCCGTCGAGCTTCGGCAGCTCGGTCAGTTGGACCTTCTTCGTGGTCATCTTGTCGCCGCGACGCAGATCGAGTGTCACGGTCTGGCCCGCCCGACGCCCCAGCATGGCGATGCAGAAATCCACTGCCCGCGGGACCGGCTCCCCATCGACGCGAACAACCACATCGCCGAGGCGCACATCGGTTTCGCCGGCGGGGCTTCCGTCGACGATCTCCACCACCTCCGCCGAGTCACCGGCCACACGCATCCCGAAGTTGACCTGGTACAGCTTGGTGATGTCCAGCATCTCCGGCAGAAGATCGCGAAGCTGATCGACCGGGATGGCAAACCCGACGTTTTCCGCGTCGGGGCGAATGGCCGTGTTCACTCCGATGAGCTCACCGGCGGCGTTGAGCAGCGGCCCGCCGGAATTGCCCGGGTTGATGCTCGCGTCGGTCTGAATGAGGTTGGTGTAGGTCGCTTCGTCGAATTCCAGCGTGCGGTTCAAGGCGCTGATCACACCGCGCGTGATGGTGTTCTCGAGACCGAACGGGTTGCCGATGGCGATCGCGTCCTCGCCGAGCATGATGTCGTCGCTGCGCCCCGGCGTCAGCGGCTTGAGCGGCTCGTCCGGCTCGATGCGCAGCACCGCTAGGTCGTGCCGCCGGTCTCGGGCGACGATGACGGCATCGTACGTGCGCCCGTCGGCAAACCGGACGCGATGGTCCGTCGAGCGGGCGACCACGTGATCGTTGGTCACCACGTAGCCGTCCTCGTGAATGACGAATCCGCTGCCACTCGATTGCTGCGTGTACTCGAATGATCCAAATATGGAACGCCGCTCCCGAACACGCTGCGACGACGAGATATTCACCACCGAATCGCGCACCTTCTCCACCGCTTCGACCACGTGCGTACGCCGAAGATCGCGCAGCGCACCGCGACCCTCATCGTCCGCGGCGCGCACGCTCACCGCGCACGCTGCAACGAGCAACAAAGAAACGCCCGTAAACACTCGGTCCATACCATTGCCCTCCGCCCACGAGACCCCACGATCTGACAGAGACGCCGACGAACGATGCCCACCTGTCAGGCAGACAGAATTGTACACCGCGTACCACGCTGTCAAGTGGATGAGGCACGTTGCGGGCGAGTGACAGAATCGGCGGACTGTTGGAAAGGGGCGGCCACTGGACGCACGACGCAATCCGAGCCCCGAGGGCCAGCGAGCGGGTCCTTCGGCGCGGCCGCTCACACCCGTGAACCCCCTCACTCGCGCTTGGAGCACTGATCGGTGCCGCCGATTCCGTCACGGACACGCCCTATGTACCGCAGGAGTGGGGGTCGCAAGGAGCGGTCGTCAGACCGGCGGGGTCCTTCCAGTTGGCGTTGTACTGATTCGGGTTGAGTTGATCCCGCAACGTACTTCAACGGGATTGCGGCTGCATACCGGCGACAATCCCAACAATAAGCTGTACACTATGGGCAATTGTTCAGTACGCAAGGGCACTCGTCCACGATCCCGTCCGCGGGCCAGTTGAGGATGAACTGATTGCGATCCTCGGCATCGATCTTGGTGTCACAGTTCCAATCCACGAGCGGGTCGTAATCGCCTCCGCCCGACAGCGAACAGTAGGCATCGTTGAAGCGAGCCACATCCCCGGCGTCCGTCCCGACCATGATTGTTTCGTTGAAGTTGCCGTACAACGTTGGTGTCAGCTTCGTCGGCGTATAGGGCGAACTCCCATCCAAGACGGCCCCCGCAGTGCCCAGTTTACCCGTGTAATAAACACTCAGCCCGCTCACCTGCAAGACACTGCCCGAGGCGACATCGAGCTTGTTGACGTACAGCGCTTCCGGGACCTCCGCCCCAGCGCAGTTGGTTCCGGTGTGTCTTTCCGGTGAGCGTGCGGGAGGGGATTTGAGCGGCCCGGCATCGTCAGCCGGCGACGGTCGACGCGTCAGGATGGCCGCGGCGCCTCGAATTGCTGTCGCAGCGTCCGGAGTTCCTGATCGCAAATGAAGCCCACGCGGTCACGCTTGAGCATCTCGGCGCACCACGCGATCAGCTCGCCTGCCGGCAGGTCGCATGCGTGGAGGGCTTTCAGAACCGGTCGGAAACACGCCTCGATGTCGTCGGTCATCAATCCCTCATCGCTCATTTCAACCTGTTAGCTTCCCTGGGCCATCAGCTCCAGAGACAGCTCCATGGCTGGTCGTAACTGTCCCAGCTCGATCAGGCGGCGGAGGTTTTTCTGCACTCGATCGTAGGCTTCGTAGTCGCAACTGAAGTTGTAGTTGATCGCCCGCTCGTCGAACGCGGTGGCATCGGCAATCGCTTGACGCGTCGCCACGATGAGTTCCTTGGGCGGAGTCTCCAGTTCGAAGTGGGCCGCGAGCCTCCGGAGCGCGGCGCGGTCAGCTCTGGGGCATTCCACAAGCGCATCAATCAACTCGCCTTTCGTGCGCCGGGCCAGCGCCTTGCGCAGTCGTGGCCCGGGATCCGGCGCTTGGGGAGGTTTGACCGCTTTCTTCGAGCTGCGTTTAGACATGTTCCACTGCCACTGCCATTGCCATTGCCATTGCAGTTGCCGTGTCCATGCTTCAAGTCCTCCGTTCTTCCGGATAGTTCCAGGGCATCCACTTGACGGAATCCGAAGCGAGTTCCGTTGCGTGTCTCTGC